>NZ_JBFULJ010000124.1:0-8179 GCF_056400385.1 Priestia sp. P5_B4 | reverse complement strand
TTTACAACGTATGTTAATGCGATTGCTTTTGAAGCGTCTTTGATTTCAAGCTCGAACTAATTATCAGCCGAAGATACAAGCGTCATGTCGTGCTGCTTGCTAAAGTGATCCCAGCCTTTTTGTCGTTTTTCATCATCAAATGAAAAAGCTAGTACGTTATAAAGCTCAGCGTTTGTATTTAAAATATCTTCATACGATGCAACAAAGGCAAACCCCGTTTGGCTGTACTGCTTAGCCGCTGCGTGATGAAGTCTTTCTTCATCCACATTTTTATTGGCGCTTTTTACTCGGTCAATTTCAATGGCCAGCAGTTCACGGCCCGAGTTTGGCGTATAAATTGCATGTTCAGCAAACACTTCATAGTAAAATTCGTTTGCATCCAGCCACTGAAGCGCTTCTTTGACGTGATGTGCATCAATCGGAACAGAATGTCTGAGCTGTCCGTTCGGGTCATGAATAGTCGCTCCGTTTGCGGCAATCACCCAAAGGTTTGAAAGCTCAGCTTTTTTTAAAATTTCCTGCACGTCGAAATAAGCGCGCCCTGTAGCAACCACGACTTCAACTCCGTGTTTTTGCGCTTTTTTAATTGCTTCTGCATTAATTGTGCTAATTTCACTGCTGCTATTTAAAAGAGTTCCATCTAAATCTGTAAAAATCATCTTCATAAACTATCTCTCCCTTTGACTATTGTTACTTGTTTTTGCGTGTTTTATCTTGTTTATCCTACAATAAACGAAAAAACACTGATAATCAAGCGTTTTTACATTGTTTTTACAAAAGAAACAAGTATAATAAAGTAAAAAGCAGAAAGAAAACAGGTGAACAAGCAATGTTAAAACAAGAAAGACGCAAACAAATTATGAATTTGCTTGAAAAAGAAGGGCGAATTGTGGCTACGACGCTTAGTCAAACGCTGAATGTTTCAGAAGATACAATCCGCAGAGATCTGCGGGAAATGGACGCGCTTGGACTGCTGCAGCGCGTACACGGAGGAGCGCTTCCGCGTTCCACGTCTGCGGTTGATTACAAAGAGCGAAAGCGTGAATTGATGGATGTTAAGCATTCACTTGCCGTAGCGGCGCTTCCGTTAATTAAAGACGGGCAGGTGCTCTTGATGGACGGAAGTACAACAAATATTCAGCTCGTCAAAGCTTTTCCAAAGAATTTAAACGTCACGGTTATTACAAACAGTCCGTTAATTACCGTTGCACTAGCGGAACATGACTTTGTAGAAGTTGTTTCTCTTGGAGGGACATTTCGAAAAGAATCGATGGTCACGGTAGGACAAAGCGTGGTTGATACGCTTAAACAAATTCGAGCGGATCTTTGTTTTTTAGGCGTGTACGCGATCGATCCGAAAATTGGCATGAGCATTCCTTTGCTTGAAGAAATGCACATTAAAAGCCAAATGATTAAAAGTGCGAGTGAAGTAGCGGCTATTGTAACGGCTAAAAAACTCAATACATCGTCAACGTACACGTTCAGCTCAGCAAACTCACTAGATTGGCTCATTACAGAAGAACATGTGAACGAAACCGTGTTAAATGCTTACCGCGAAATCGGCATTGAAGTAATCACAAATAAATAGTCGTTTTAGTAAGGAAGTATATGGTAATGTAGAGTAAAAAGGAGCTTGAGCGATGAGCGAACAAATAGATGTTACGCAGGAATTAGCGAAGCTTCAGCAAAGAGTCGAACACCTAGAGGAAAGAGTGGAAAAAGCAGAGTCTAAGCAAGGCCCTTTATGGTTTCTATGGGAAGCTATACGATCAATTTTAATTGGACTATTCATTGTAGGGCCTGCAGCAGCAATCATTTTTGGCGTTTTAGCGGCACTAGCGGGAAAATGAAAAAGGTTGAGACATAACTAAATCAATATAATCTCAAGGCGAACAAATTGGATAGATGAGCTATTGTGTTCGCTTGTTACAGCGCTATTGATTTCCGTGCAAGACTTCGCTTTCCGCGGGCGGCTGGTGAGCCTCCTCGTGCGGGGTCTCACTTAGCCCGCTTTTCCCGCAGGAGTCTTCGTCTTGCCCTCCAATCAACAGCTAGAAGCTGCTACATATATGAACGTTCACTATACTAATAAAAAACCGAACAAATTTGATTCTCAATCAAGAATCAAACTCGTTCGGATTTTCCTTTGACTAAAATACTTTTATCCCAGCCTCGTTTTATTATTATTTTTCTGAATCAGAGTGAAACTTCGTGCTGACAAAAATGATAATGGCTAACAAAATCACAATTGGCAGCCAAATAATTTCAAATTTATAAGCAGGCTCTGCAAGCGCAGCGATAACAGCGCCAAAGCAGTAAAGCACAAGAGACAGCGCGCGAAGAATAGCATCGGTGTTAAACGTTTTGCGGTAGCGAGAACTGCGAAAACGTGCCGTTACGTCTTCAAAAAAGTTAGCAAGCGTCCCTGTCAATACAGTTGTGGAAATGCCGGCTACACCAAGCTTTCGAGCCGACGTTGTTTGAAGACCCATCGCTGAGCTTAATAAGAAAATAAATAAGTAAGTTAAGTGTAAAGAAGGAGAAAACGAAGATAAAAGTGCAAAAACAAGTAAAATTAATCCTTCTATTCCAAGCGCGATCGTTACGGCTTTAGGCCAAAACGTTTTTTCTTTGTTTCCAACTAAAATTGCAGCTCCTACAACTCCTATAATAAAGCCTCCTAAAGCTGTCAGAGAGTGAAAAACAGTTGTTTCAAGCGAGTTTCCGATTGCTAACCCGAGCAGCACGATGTTTCCGGTCATGTTTGCAGTAAAGATATGGCCAAGGCTTAAGTAGCCAATCACATCGACGATACCCGCTGTGACACAAAGAACCAGCAAAATAATGTTTCGATAAGTAGAATTCGTCACGGTAAGTCATCCTTTCTTTTTATACCAACTAAACAGTTTACCGTGAAGAAAAAAATCTGTCCAGAGAGTTGTCTTACAAATTTTTAAGCGTGTCCCATCCAAAAGCCACTTCAGATAGGGAGGTTCCCTCAATAACAACCTCAGCACGATCGATTCTTTTTCCGCCAAGCGCTTCGTAAAACTGACAGGCGCCGTTTTGTTCAAAAGCCCATGTGAGCATCGTATGTATATGTTGGTTTGCCAACTCTTGCGCTATTTTATGCATAAGCGCTTTTCCGATTCCTTTTCGCTGATGCTCTGCGAGTAAATACATGGCATACAGTTCTCCTTTATAGAAAGGATGCTTGCTGGTTCTTTCTTTGCCATAAGAAGCAAAGCCTACGATTTGACCGTTTTCTTCTGCAACAAAAATAGAATTTGATTCCAGCTGCTTTTTCCAGACGGGCTTTCGCTTTTCAGCGCTCAAAGAATCTAAAAAAGAATCCGGAACAAGTCCTTTATAAGTTGATTTCCAGCTTTCTACGTGTACATTTGCAATGCCTGCTTCATCGCCAATTCTGCCTGGACGTATCATATGCTCACCTCGTTTTTTCTATATTTTAACATAATTTTAAAACGGGCATCCCCGTTTTTTCATTTTCTTTGTATATATATAGTAGCTATTTTACATAACAAAGGAGATGATATAATGAGTAAATTATTATTAAAAGATCAGCCGTTAATTGTACTGCCGGCGCTGGCAGTCAAAGTAGGAGTGAACGGAGCCCTGTTTCTTCAGCAGCTTCACTACTGGCTTGAAAAAAGCGTAAACGTGCAGGACGGATATACGTGGGTATACAACACCAATCAGCAGTGGCTGCAGCAGTTTCCATTTTGGTCGCTTTCAACGATTCAACGCATCATTTCAAAGCTTGAAAAAGAAGGCCTGATTGTAAAAGGAAAATACAACCGCTCTAAATTTAACAACACGGTCTGGTACCGGATTGATTATAAGAAACTAGAAGAGCTTATGCCAAGCGATGAATTTGAAGGGCTCGAAGATGTCAATTTGACAGAAGGGAATCGTCAAATTGAAGCAGCGGAGCCGGTCACAGTGACGGCGTCATTAACAGAGACTACAGCAAAAAATACAAATCACATAAAAAGAGAAGAAGACGCGCATGACGCTTACGTACAAACGTTGGAAGCCGCTTTTATTGCTAGAAGAAACCGAGGGATGTATCCTTCAGCCAGTGATTTAAAGCATATGTACGAAGTCGCAAAAAGCGAAATACCAATAGAAACGGCGCTATCAGGACTGCATGAAGCATTTGATCACTCCGTGCCTAAATACAGCGGCGATACCATTCGAGCATTTGCCTATATCAAACAGCATCTTTTTTATAAGCATTATGTAACATCACAGCGCACGCTAGCGAGTCAGCAGACTGAAAAGCCGCTTTCCTACGCTACTAAAAAGCACGTTGTTCGCAAGGAATTGACGCCGGATTGGCTAAGAGAAAATGAAGAGCTAGAACCTTCAGCTCCTGCTTTTAAAAACGATGCCCACTTTGAAGAAGAAAAGAAAAAGCTTGCTGAAAGTCTTCGTGAGCTGGAGCAGGAATTAAAAAATAATTGAAAATACCCCCGGACTTTTATAAGATAAAAGATAGTAAACCTTTTGAATACGAAAGGTTTACTAGGTAAAAGAAAAGCGTCTCTTAAAGAAGGTGCGCCATAAACGTGATAAAATTTTTGTTTTTGCTGTTTATGCCAACAATCTTTGTTTTTTTCGGTTTGTGGCTTATCCAAAATGTGTTGGTAACATTTGTTTGCTTTTACGGCTGGATGTTTATGATTTTATATGCGAATAATAAAATTAACTTGAAGGTAGCGCTTACAAAAAAATCTCTGTATGTGGGAACTCTGAGCGGAGTTCTATGTGCCGCTGTGATAATTGGAAGCAGCCTGTTTTTTTCTGGTAAAATCTTTCATGTAGAAGATATGCAAGCGGTTTTGCAAATATGGGGATTTAGCGGATGGAAAGTTATCATTTTAGCCGTCATTTTGATTTTTATTAACCCTTATTTAGAAGAAATGTATTGGCGCGTATATATACAGAATAAAGTGAAGAAGCATCTATCCTTACCCGCTTCAACCATTGTTACATCAAGCTTTTATACGATTTATCACCTGTTTATTATTCTGCCCGTTTTTGCGTTTCCTTTTAATTGGATCTCGGCTGTAGGCGTTTTTTTAGCAGGTATAACGTGGGCGTGTATAAGGGAGCGATACGGTGCCGAAGCGGCAATTATTAGTCATGCGTTAGCGGACGCGGCGATTATGATTGTATACGGATTATATGTAAGATAGTGGTATTATGTCAAAAAACCATGAATCGTTATTCATTTATAACTTGTTTTCATGGTATAATAACAATAATAGTAAAATTTTATCAACACATTTGAATTGAAATAATGTATACTTGTAATACAAAGATTGAAGCGTTTACATAAATCGGAATACACATAGTTAATCTGGGTCCGATGAAAACTAAAAAAAAGAGAGAGATAATTACTTGGAGGAGGAATAGAAGTATGTTTGTACCTATTGAGCGTAAAAAAGTATCTAGTCAAGTGCTTGATCAATTAAAAAAGATGATTAAAGAGAAAACGTTCCCGCCAGAGTCTCGTTTGCCGTCGGAACATGAGTTATCCAAAATGTTTGGAGTGAGCCGCGCACCAATTCGTGAAGCGCTAAGCGTTCTTTCTGCCAGCGGATTAATTGAATCACGACAAGGCGGAGGAAGCTACGTAAAACGTGTAAACTTAGTGGGTATGCTTGATCCAATGACGTTTGAAATGGTTGAAGCAGATCAGGTTCTTGAACTAATTGAAATGCGTATTATCATCGAGTCGCAGGCAGCAAGCTTAGCCGCGCTGCGCCGTACGGATGAAGAACTGATTGAAATTAAAGAATCGTTAGAAGCATTTAAAAAGACGGTTCACAACAGTGAAGAAATTGGACATGAAGCGGACTATCGCTTTCACCATGATATCGTGAAAGCAGCTCATAACTCATTCCTTCTTCATGCTGTAGAAGATTTAGGCCATTTGTATCGAAAAGCGCTTGCTTATTCGTTAAATAAAAGCCAAAAAGAAAATCGCAAGCAAACGGATGCCGACCATGAGCGTATTTTTGAAGCGATTAAAAATGGAGAGCCGGAAGAAGCAGCAGAAGCAGTTCGTGATCACTTAGAGCACGTTCGCCAAAAAGTAATGGTATCTCAATAATAAAAAAACGATAGTCTCAAGGGCTATCGTTTTTTTATATTTCGTTCATGTGAGGAAATAAAACATGTTGAAAACGAAAATTTACGCTTAAGCCGGTGCGAATGTGCCGGCTTTTTTGTATATAAAAAGAGAAAATATCTAATTATACTCTTTAATAATCAGAAAATACAGTATTGTTAATAATTTTATGACGTGGTATTTTATTAACAAATGTTACTTTTATTTACATATTAATGTTAGTAAATCTAACATTAATAGGAGGAGGAGGGAGAAGATGCTTTCATCAAGCGTCGGGTATTTGATTTTACTGATTTTTGGAGGAGGCTTTACGGCCGTTACAATCATGATGCAGCRCCGCCAAGGAAAGGAAATGACGGCTGAGCAGTTTAGTACAGCCGGAAGAAATGTAAGCGTTGGGCTGGCGAGTGCATCCATTATTGCTGCATGGACGTGGGCCGCTACGTTAATGATGTCTTCTTCCACAGGCTATCAGTACGGCATTAGCGGACCGTATTGGTACGCAGCGGGAGCAAGCATTCAAATTTTGCTGTTTGCCATTGTCGCGATTAACCTGAAGAAAAAAGCACCGAATGCTCATACGTTTTTAGAATTTATTGCACAGCGTTTCGACGTGAAAAATCATCGTTTAATGCTTGGCTTTGCTCTTATGACAAATATTATTGTGACCGCCATGGTTATTTTAGGAGGAGCCATTGCTTTAAACTCTCTTACCGGGATGAATATTTTTATTGCTGCTTTTTTAATTCCTCTTACGTTTACCATCTACACCATGATTGGCGGTTTAAAAGCCTCATTTGTTGCTGATTATTTTAACACCGTTTTTATTTTCATTATTTTATTTATTTTTGCTGCTGCCGTTTATTATAAGTTCGGCATAACAAGCGTGTACGAAGGGCTGAAAAATCTGCCTTCGTCACAGCATATGCTTACGATGGCATCGGTGCCGGGTCTTTTGTTTGGGATGATTAATATTATCGGGAACTTCGGTACGGTCTTTGTGGATCAAGCATACTGGCAGCGTGCCATCGCAAGTAAAAACAGCGCTGCTTCAAAAGCGTATATTTACGGCGGAATTGCCTGGTTTTCGATTCCCTTTGCCGTTGCCACTTTCCTAGGTGTAAGTGCGGYTGGGCTTGGAATTGCCGTAGATTCACCGGATTCTATCGCGCCCGTTATGGCGTCACACGTGCTTGGAAATCTAGGTTCTATTTTGTTTTTAACGATGCTGTTTATGGCGGTAATGTCGACAGGAGCGGCTGAATTAACAGCGATCACAAATATTATCGTAACGGACATTTACCTGCGTTCTATTAATCCAAAAGCAAGCAGTAAAAAAATCTTAAGCACGTCGCGAAAAGTGACGCTTGGCTTTGGGATTGCGATGGGTGTGTTTTCCATTTTACTGTTTTACTTAGGAATTAGCCTTGGGTTTGTGTATATGGCTATGGGCATTTTCGTCAGCGGAGCCGTTATTCCCGTTACGCTTGGACTGATGTGGAAAAAAGCGACGAATACAGGTGCATTTTACGGAGCGCTTTTAGGGATGATTGGCGGCGTTGTCGCATGGAACACATCTGCTTACTTGATTAACGGTCACATTAATGTAGAAGCCCTTGGCGGACTGTATCCAATGCTTATTGGAAATTCTACCGTTTTTATTATCAGCGGAATCATATCAATTGGACACGGCTTGCTTGCTAAAAAAGAATTTGACTTTGATGAACTAAAAGACAAATTCAAAAGCTTTGATGAACATGGAGATGAACCATTAAGGGAGGAAGTGGCGTATGGATCCAGAACAACAGTTAAATAAAGATGCAAAGCTTTGTACGCGCTGGGCGCTGGGACTTACATTTTTGTTTGTCCTCTTGTTTCCAGGCGTGATGTTTTTAACGGGCTATCAATACACGCTTTCCTTTTTTAAAGGCTGGACGTATTTTGCGTTTGGCTGGCTGATTATCGCAGGAATTTGTATTATTGTGGGGCCTGTGGTGGAGTTTGTGAGGGAGAAGAAGG
>NZ_JBFULJ010000123.1:0-8216 GCF_056400385.1 Priestia sp. P5_B4 | reverse complement strand
CGCAAAGCATATGCTTTGCGTGGCTTTTCAAATAGATAGATATTCCATTGCCGCAACTAAAATAGCTTTAGTCGGATTATATACGCGCGACATTTGAGATAGAGGCAGCGGATTAATTCCTTTCCCCAGTTCTAAAGTGAACCCTAGCTTTTTCTTTTCTAAAATAAACCAATCCTTAAATCCAGCGTGACTATCAATCGTTTTGACTGCTTTATAACCGCTTACCCTTTCAAAATAACTGGCTATTTCCTCCGCTTCCTTCGGCTCTTCATTCATATACCCCCAGTAAAATTCTTCTCCTTGGGTATGTAAAGCGATCACACAATCAAAATCATGACGCTCAACGAGTTTTACCATTGCCTGCGCTTCAGGTTCAGACAGAGATTGATAACCTGGAAAGTCCCGATAATGCGGAGCTTTAGGTTCTTTGCGCTTTTTTTCAATTTCCCAATAAGCCGGAAACTGATTGTTTAGGTCTACCCCTCGGATATTTGCTTTCCAGCTTTGAAAATCAGGAAAATCTCTTCCTATTTTAGAAAGAAAAGACGCATAAGGTTCACTTACAGCAGGACCTTTTAAGACCAAATCTACTCCGTCTGGATTAACAATCGGAACCGCAGAAAGCGTAATTTGATTAAAAAGAGCTCTTGCTTCCTGCCCGTTCAACGCCTTGTCGTAATGAAGAGCAGCTAAATAATCTTCAACAAACTGTAGAAGAACATTTGTCGTAATCCATTCATTGGCATGAAAAGATGCATTAATATGAACCTTTCTTTCTCCGTTTCCAATTAAAATATGAGGAATCGGCTTTCCAAGCACGCTGCACCCTATCCATTCAAGAGAACCATAGGGATAGTACGTCAAAAGTGTTTGGATATCTTGTATTGTTCGCATGTAATCGTAGGGCTTTTGGATATCTACAATTTGCATAATCTTCACTCCTTTACACTATGTATATGTAAAGATTGAAAAGATGCATGATAAAAAAGCGCTTTGACTAAATGTCAAAGCGCTTTTTTATCTCAGTTAGATTCTTGCTTATTATTCAAAATAAGATTTAACTAACCAAGCTCCTCCAATAATTCCCGCATCGTTTCCTAAAGTAGCGATTGCTAGTTCAGCACCTTGCGCTACACGAGGAAATGCAAAACGTTTGAAATAATCTCTTACCGGTGCAAGTAATACCTCGCCTGCACGAGACACACCGCCGCCTAGAACGATCTTCTCAGGGTTTAATGCATTAGCAGAGTTTGCTAGTGCCAGACCTAAATGAAAAGCAACTTTATCTACAACATGCATAGCTAACTCGTCTTTTGAACGAGCTGCATCAAATACATCTTTAGATGTAACTTGTCCATTTTGTTCTAACAACGTGCGAAGCTCACTTGGTTTGTCCGTTTCCGTTAATTCTTCCATTGTTAAACGTACAATTCCAGTTGCTGAAGCAATGGTTTCTAAACAGCCGGTTTTGCCGCAGTTACACGGTGCCCCGCCTTCAGGAATAGAAGTAATGTGCCCGATCTCACCAGCGGCTCCATTTACGCCTTGTACAATTTCACCGTTTGCAATGACGCCACCGCCAACGCCTGTGCCAAGCGTAACGCAAAGTAAATCTTTTGCTCCGTCTCCAGCACCCTTCCACATTTCTCCAATCGCTGCAATGTTTGCATCATTGTCTACTACAACAGGAAGAGAAGTTTCTACTTCCAAGATATCTTTGATAGGGAATTTTTCCCAACCTAAATTTACAGCTACTTCAATCGAACCGTTTGCAAAGTTAACAGGCCCCGGTGCACCAATACCAATTCCTACTAACCTTGATTTTACTTCTCCAAGATCGTTTAACTTTTTATCAATTGCTTTTGCAATATCCGTTGGAATTTTACGGCCTTGCTCGCTCACATCCGTATTAATTTCCCACTTGTGAATGATTTCTCCATAATGATTAATAAAGGCCATTTTTATTGTTGTACCGCCTAAATCAACTCCAACTAACCATTTGTCATCCATGTTCATTCATCCTTTTTCTCTTTTTGTTGTTTTAACTCTCGACGAAGCAAAAGAATTGCCATTTGGTAATCACGTACATCAATCAAGTTAGACTGATATAACTCTTTTACTTCCGCTTCCATCAGCTCTAAATCAGCAATACGATCGCCCACGTATATAAAAATGCCGAAGGACTTTAATAATTGTTGTACATCATATAACGTATTCATTCTGTCACCTTTATCCTATTTTCTAGGTGATATGATTCATTTATTTTGAGATAACTCAACAGTCATTCAGTCATAAACAGCGGCCGTATTTAACGCCCACTGCTRGGTCTACATATTAATATTCTAGTAAACGTTCTCACAATAGTAAAGTATAAAATATTAAATTCGTCATTCAACAATTTTAATTTCCTATCTCTTGCTTCAGCTTTTCGTATTTTTCATTTTGCGGTTCAAGCGCAATTGCTTTATCGATATTTTGTGTGGCCGCTGGAATATCATTCAGTTTCATATTCACCAGAGCTAAATTGTAATACGCCTCATGAAAAGTTGGATCATACTTTACAGCCTGATTCAATTGCTGTTTAGCTTCTTTATAATTTTCAAGATAAAATTCTGCGTTAGCACTGACGAAATACACGTTACTATTTCCTGTTCCTTTTTCAACAAAAAGCTTAATGGCATCTTTTGCTTCTTCATACTGCTTCTGCTGAAGATACGTAGCCGCTACGCTAAGTGCATAGGGCTCATCTTGATAAACAGAACGCTCATGATATCCATAAAAAAGCAGACTTCCTACTAATAAAAGCGTGCAAATGAAAGCCGGAATTTGAATATACAGCTTTTTTTGTTTCGGTAAACTGACGATGCTCGCAGCTAAAAATCCGCCAACCAAACCGCCAATATGCCCTGCATTATCGACGTTCGGCGCAACAAATCCAAAAATCAAGTTAATCACAATGATGACAATGAAACTCGATCCCATTGTTCGAAAAAAGAAGCGTGGATTTGTTCTTGCTAAAAACAGTAAAGCTCCAAAGCAACCGAAAATGGCCCCTGAGGCTCCTGCGGAAATGGACGTATTCCATATAAAACTTCCTAGAGATCCTGCAAACCCGGCAAATATATAAATAAAGACAAAACGCCCGCTGCCATATATCCTCTCTACAAGCGTTCCTAAATAATACAGGGCTACACTATTCATAAGCAAATGCAGAAGTCCTATATGCAAAATTATAGGTGTAAAAAAACGCCACCATTCGCCTTCCATAATTAAGGGGTTGTATTTAGCTCCGTATTGAATCAGAGTGAGCGTATTTTGTGTACTGCTCTTCCACTCCAGAAATAGAAACATTAATATTTGCAGCGCTAAAAATATATATGTAAAAATAGGCTTCCCGTATCCAGCTATTTGCTGTTCTTCGCTTTGCTTTTTCTGTACAAAAAGCACAATTTTATGTTTCCACTGCTCTATTTGCTGTTCTTCTTCTTCGGAAGAGAAATTGTCTGCGCTTTCTAATGTAAGACCCAGCCGTTCGAATAGAGGTTCATAAGCGCTTGCTTTCTCTGCCGTTAACTGTTCAACATAACTATTCACTTTAGAGGGACTTGGCGCACTTTCTAAGGACTGCTCTGTATAAAAAGGATCAAAATCAGCAAAGTAAATCGTGTTAAGAGTAAGCGTTGATTTACCTCTTTGCTTTCGCACATTCTCAGCTCTTTGTAATGCATACAATACATCTTTTTGCTGCTCAACGGCTGATTTAAAATTCCGGCGGACTATGCGGACAATTGACTTATCTTTGCGATGCGAAGATTGAAACCATAGCTCTGAAGCATCAGCTTTCATCGAAATCAACTCATATGAAGAATGGCCAAGCAATTGCTGTGCCAGCTGCCAATAATAAAAATCTTGCCTAGACAAATAGTCACCTCCTCATACTCTCTATATGTAAAGATGGCAGAAAGCCAGGAAAAAAGCAACGATTTTCCCTTTTTCTTTTTCTACAAAAAAACACCTTACAGGTCTGTAAGGTGTTTTTTTATGTATCTTTCGCTCTTAGCGGAAGACCTGCTTCATTAAACGATCCCGAACAAACGGCAAATTAAAAAATGAACGAACAGCTAGACTACGGATAAATGAATTTCCAAACAGCGAATTTAAAACACGGTATCTCATTTGATAGCCCAGCGTTCCAACAACTAAAAGCGTAAGTACTAATACAATATGTCTCATTTTCAAGCCTCCTTACGTTTACTTTGCTCCTATGACGAACATTTTATGCTCTTATATAGGTAAAAGCAGGATAAGGATTCCGCCTGTAAAAGCAGCAAGCAAAATAGCGGCAAGATTTACAACATCATTGTTAAAGAAAGTTATTCCTTTCTCTTTTATCGTTGGCTTACGGCAATGATCTTTCCGTTCCGTTTCAATACCGCAGCTTTGACAGCGAAAGCGAACTTGCACACTTGCTCCAAGAAGAGTGTCTATAGCGTTTCCAATAAAACCAAAGCACCCGACTAGCAATATACTACTTAGCGATACGGATGGAAAAGCAAAATAACAAGCGGCAGCAATAAGAAAAGCTCCGGCTGCTCCGGCTGCTGTGCCTAAAAGTGAAACGGCTCCTGAGGTACCCGCTTCTACTCTCTTTAACGTCCAAAGGTAAAACGGCGGCTTCTTACTAAGAGACCCTATTTCAGATGCCCACGTATCCGCATTAGCAGCTGAGATACTGATCATAAACATCCACATGTAAACAGGAAAAGCTGTTACAGCATATAACAAACCGCAAGCAGCAGCTACACCTCCATTAGCAAGGACTTGAATATAATCTCGCCTGTCGTGCTTCTCTAGCTTTTCTTCTAATGCACGTTTTTTTTCTTTTTTGTACTTACTACACAACGTAGAAGTGCTAAAAAATAAGAGTAAGAGTAAAARACCTTGAAGCGAAAAACCGATATAAACGCTCGCTCCTACGATAAAAGACATGCAGGCTCCCGATACTGTCAGTGCTTTTGCTATGTAGCCTGCTCCTGCCATGAGTAATATTACAATTATCATGACAGCATCAAACAGATTCACAGCAAATAAGCTCCTTCTCTGTCAAAATATATTCCACGGGAATATCATGAGATTCATATGGAACCTCTGAAACGACTTGACAATCAAACGCAAGGCTTAGCTTCTGTCCGCTATAATCTGTTAGATAACGATCGTAATAGCCGCCTCCATAGCCGATACGATATCCATTTTTACTATATACCACGCCAGGCACAAGGAGTAAATCAATTGAAGATTTTGAAACGGGAACAGTTTCTTCAACAATTGGCTCCGCTAACCCGTAGTATACTGTTTCAAGCTGTGAAAAATTCGTAATCTCGTAGAAAACCATTTGAGATGTTGTGGGGTTGCATTTTGGAACAGCTACTTTCTTCCCATCTTTCCAAGCACGTTCAATGATGGCTTTCGTATTAACTTCTTTATTTCTTGAAACCGTAGCTGCAATGACTCTAGCTTCTTTCCATAAACAAGTTTCATACAGTGCATTTGCTATGCTTGTTGAATGTGCCTCGTGCTGCTCTTCAGAAATTAAATTAAGAACCCGCTTCATCTCTTTGCGCAGATGAGATTTCATTCTAATTCCCCCTATAAAAAAAACAGCAGGATTGTACTCCTACTGCTTACTTTGTTTCACGATGAAGTGTAACTTTTTTAAGTCTTGGGCTGTATTTTTTTAACTCAAGACGATCTGGGTTATTACGCTTGTTTTTAGTTGTAATGTAATTACGGTCACCAGTTTCAGTGCAAGCTAATGTAACGTTTACGCGCATCTATTTTCCCTCCAAACATTATAAACATAAATCAGACTTTAATATAATATCATTTTTCGAAAGGAAATGCCAGTCTGTTTTTTTGAAGAAAGTCATTTAATTTCATTTCTTCACTTTTTCTTTCCTCTTAGATCCCTGAGCTCCTTCTCTGCTACGCCTTACATATAGATGAAGTTTCTTGAAATAAGCGGAACTCTTTTTATAAGAGGCGTACTTCCTTTCTTTTAAATAAAAGCCATTATTTACACTCTTTGATACTCTTGTATTTTTTCTACAAAATATGCCGACAGCTTCTTGGCAGTCTGAGTGTTTAACGCCTCTGAATAAATATTTAATACAGGCAAGTGACCATCGGGCAAAATAAGCGTCCATTCATGAGGATCATGGTAAATCTTTAAGCCATCAATGACATACACTTGTTTACCGATTGCTTCTTCTAATAGTTTCTTCATCACTTGTTCTTGAATTTCTAGCGGACATGAAATATACCGCCAGTTCATATAAGCGTGGGGGACATATTGAATCATTTCAGAAATTTTCCGCTGTTGCACCATAATTAATTCGATCAGTTGACATAAAGCGTACATGGCATCTAACTGAAATTGAACGGGCCCCAAAAGACTAAGTAAATCACGTTTTTTTGCTTTTGTCCTCATAAATGATTGATTGAGAGATTGAGCAAATGTTTCTAGTGTGGATGAATAGTGTATAGGAATAGGAACGAATGCTACTTTTTTTGTCATGTATACGCTATAAATATAAAGCGACATAATTTCTGAGTCATTTACGCTGCAGCCTTTTTCATCATATAGAGCAAATGTTTCTCCATCTTCTTTAATCTGAATACAAAAAGACAGCTTATTTCGTTTAATTATTCGTTTGATTTCTTCTGTTTTCTCCCATTTGTTTAAAAATAAAACACGGACACGAAGACGCTTACATAATAGTTCGATAACTTCCTGTATAAACGGCGAACAAATCACGCCAATCCGCGTACTGTCTTCCAATAAAACATGCTGATTAATTGATTTTACTAAAGCATCACAATATTCTTCCCTGATATTTCCTATGCTTGTTTCTCTAAGTGAAACAGAAGTTGTTATGTTTGCTTGTTTAGCTTGAAGGTACATCCGCTCAATCTTTTTTTCAATAAGCTGATTAACTAATTGCCCTTTCTTGTCATATATTTCTAAAAATAGGCCGCTGTTTTTGCTATCCACACCAATATAAATACCAATGCTCGCTTGTGAAGTCATCATGTAATATCGAAATACCGGAAGAGCTTCTTTTTTAATATCATACACAGCTGAATGATTACTCCGTAAAAAAGAAAAGCATTCTTTGCGAAGTTGAATGGCTTCTCCTTCATCATCGCTTGCTAGACAGAACGACCCTTGGTGTTTGCATACAAGCAATAACGCATTGTACAGTCTTGCTCGATCAACAGATGAATGTACATACAGGCGACCGTTTTTGAAGATAGAAACATCTGGTTTTACAGAAAGTTGAGGTAGTACTTGATTTTCAGCTACTGTATCTTGGACATACGTAGTCATTGCTTGAACATTTACATAGGGACCTATCGTAGCGTTGTATAAAAACGATTCTGCCCCCACCGTTACGTTTTGGAGCAAAATTGTTTTATCGATTGCAGCATGTGCTTCTATGATACTATTGGTTCCGATAATCGTGTAAGGACCAATTGAAGCACCTTTTCTAATCACCACATTTTCTCCTACGTAAACCGGATCGTAAATAGTCACCCCTTCTTCTATAAGCGCGTCATCTGAGACAATACTTTCCTGTCTATTGCCAAACCACTTCCTCCACAAATCATAGTGTGCTTGACGATAATGGTGGATTTGCCCAATATCAATCCAATAATCTTCCGTTACAAAACTGCACACAGTATGATTATATTCCAAAAGAAGCGGGATAATGTCAAAGCTAAAATCTGTAGGACCATAAGAATTCACGTAATCAAGAACGGATTTTTTGATCACATACACTCCCGTATTAATCAATCGGCTATTGGCCTGTTCGTAGGTCGGTTTCTCTACAAATCCCGTGACTCGATGCCCTTCATCTATCGTCACCACTCCATAACCCCGCACGTCGTTTACTTCTTTTGTAACAATGGTCATTTCGCTTTTTTGTTCATAATGAAAATGAATAACGTCTTGAAGATTAATTTCTGTTAAGGCATCTCCACTAATAATAATACASTCTTCCTCAATAAAGGCCTCTGCTCGCTTAATTCCGCCCGCTGTTCCAAGAGGCTCTTTTTCGATAAAATAAGTAAGCGTCACTCCCCACTGAGAGCCATCCCCGAAGTATTCAATAGTTTGTTCATGCCTATACTGCAGCGTAATCCCAATCCCAATC
>NZ_JBFULJ010000122.1:0-8221 GCF_056400385.1 Priestia sp. P5_B4 | reverse complement strand
TCTTTTATTAATAATCAAGTTCTGGCCCCTGATTTTTTGAGTTTAGTAACTTAGTCTTTTATCTTACCCAGATGATCTTTTTCTGTTTGAAAGATACTTAGATCCTTTCTTAGTATGTATAGATTATTTTATTGATTTTTAATGGCCTTTTCAATCATAGATAACGTTACTGGGGCCTTCTTTGCAATGTCTAAAAGAACCTTAGCTAAGCCCTTCTGCGAGGATTCTATTTTATGATGCATTCTGGAGAGAGATATTACGTTAACTGTAAATATATAGAAAATACAGCATGAAAAAGAAAATCATAATTCTATTTAAAATGTGCTATTATCTATTATCATTAACCTGCACATCCTTTTATTACATGAATATCCTATTATTAGGTAATCCCTACTTTAAAATAGAATATTTTTATTTGGTATTTTTGGTACAAGCTTTTTGTGATTTTTTATTTATATAAAAAATTTGAAGGAATGGTGAGTAAATGAGTAAACATAAGAACAAGCATAAGCATCATCATAAACACGATAAGTGGTGTGCTTTAGAATCTTCTTCTCATCCAATTTTTGGTGATGTCAATCAATTAGCAGCTCAAAAAGCTGAAGCTTTTCAATTTTCTAAAGAAGATATCTTTATTTATGATTCAGAAAATGTAGAAATTAATACGACAGATACAAAAGTAGGGTTGTCAATTCAAGCAGCTTTACAGGCTGCTATTGTGGTTATTTTAACTATTTCTTTAGGAAATAGTACAGAAGCTGATAAGGTAGCGCAAGAACTTTTCCAAAAATCCTCTATTAAACAAATTAATAAGCAACGTACAATTGTTAAAAACTCAAGAAATGTTAAAGTGACAACTACAGATACTGATATTGCAGCTAATATTCAAATTCTTATTCAGCTTTTAGTTGCTCTATTAATCAAATTAGATATCTTTTAAGCATAAAAGTACAAGCCTTTGGTTTATTCAAAAGGCTTGTATTACATCTTACGCTGTATTTTATATCAACTAAAATCATATATAATATACAGTGTAAAATTAGAAAAACTCCCAACATAAATAGGGAGTTTTTCTATAAATTAATGAGATTCTAGATTGAAGATGCTTCTTAGCAGTTTAAATAGTTTGCTCAAACTATGGGATTCTGTTCATTTTATCTTCAACCTACAGCTTTTGAGTATAAATTAGTTCCTAAGTTCAATAAGCTAAATATAATTGTAATTGAACCAAGAATTAGGCTTGACCAAACCTCTCCATTTGTTAATGAATAGATAAATGGGAAAATTATAAACCAGACGCCAGTAATCACTGAAATCCAATTTTGCCACGCACTCCAACCAGGTTTATCAAATCCCCACAATGACACGATAACCTGAATAATTCCAAAAAATGTACTTAATGATAAAGCTCCTGATTGGTCTGCAAAACCAATAACCCAAGGTGCACTAGTAAACCAGGCACCAATCAATGCATTTAAAATACTTCTTGTTTTCATAATCACATCTCCTCAATGTTTATAAAGCCCTTGAAGATTTCATTATTGAATTATATGCTTAGAAAATATTGAAATGAGATTATATGATAGTGGATAAAAAAAGAGAAAAATCAATCCGTCGCAGGTGAATTGATTTCTCTCAAAGAAAGACCAGGCTTATAGTTCCTGATTATATTTTATGTTTCTCATTTTGCGTTATTAATACCTATAAAATTCATCATGATAATTTAACGTGTATATAATATACATGTTAAAAATAAGAAAGAGATACCCTTAATTAGATATGTTCTCGTAAAATATTAAAAACGCTTTATTTTAATTTCTTATTATGGTCCAACAGTTTCGTCACAGTCCCCAATAAATGTTTGAGGGGAAATAGGAGCAGTAAAAGCTGTTTGGAATACAGTATTGTCTTCACCTGTTGCCGTAATAACGATAGAAGCTATATCTGTTATCGGGTTGATTGTATACGAGAAATCAACAGTAAAGTCGCCATCGAGTACATTTCCGGTAGCCTGTGCTGTTCCATCCATTAACGTAGCTATCGTGTTGTCAACACAAGCTATCGTTCCACGTCTTCCATCTGTGAAATTAATCGTATTCCCCCCATTATCTCCAAAATCCACGTCGAAGTTATTAACAGCCGGATTGCACATTGGTCCTCCGGTAAAACATTGTTCCGCTGAAAAGTTTATCGTCCCGGTAAAATTAGTTACAGTTCCAGTAGGTCCTGTGACTGTAACTATTGCTGGAGCATCCTCACCTGAAATACCTAAAAGAAATTTACAAGAACATGGTCCAATACCCATACTATCTCTCCTTTTTTCTACTTTATATAATTATATGGTGCAAACGAATTTATGTAAGGGCGAATAAATTAATATTTTCATATTTTTTGGCCATGTATGTGGATTTTTTCTAATAAGATAAAAATAAAAGAGCGACATTCCTCTAAAGTGAGTTTGACGCTCCTGGTACTAATCGCATTTCTATTCCAAAGCAAGGTAGGCCGAGTATTCAATGGGTCTAGTCAGTGAATGATCGAGAACACCCTTTAATGGATGCGGAAGGGAGTTTACCTCAAAAATCCATACGTATCCGTTTTCATCTATTCCTAAATCAATGCCTAGATCTGCCATATGATGACCAGATTTGTCTAAGCTATGACAAATCTTAAATCCAATATTAACAAGAGTTTCTTCAATGCTAACTTTATCTATATTTTTATTGCTAGGGAACATTTTAGTTAAATTTTTTATAGGTTGGGCTGTTAAAACTTTTTGGGTTATATGGCTGTCATTTGAAGCGACACGAAGTAACAAAAGAGAGACTTCCCATTGACCTTGACTATTTTTATTCATATTTAGGCGAATGTCGGTGGCTTTTTGATAGCAAGTGATGGTTTGAATACTTTGTTGTATGATATAGGTTTTAGAAAGTTTAGGTGAAATCCAATCTTGAAATTTTTCATAGGATTCAAATGATTTCCTTTGAATGCTTTCCTTCTCTCGATAGGTCACCTCAATCAGTAACCCTTCTTTCTGTCTAACCCTAAAAACACCTCTACTGCCGTGTCCGTTCCTGTGGTCAACCGGTTTTAAAAAAATATCTTTATATACAGATAGTAGGTGTTGAAGAATTGTTTTATGTTCTAATTTTTGTGTGTATGGAAGATGAGAACGTAGTACATCATCCTTCCTTAACATTTCCCAATATTCCCATTTATCAAATATGAAATTATTAAAAACTTTGCGGCCGATAAGCCCTTCAATTTTTCTTACTATCTTAGGTTCGACATGACATTGTAAATAGATAACACTAGGAAGAGGGAAAACTCCTTGTTCTTCATAAATTTTCTCCTTTTTTTTCTTTAAAGCAATTCCTTTTATCTTGTGGTTCTTGAAATCCAAGTCGTCTATATAGAACTTTACGACGGTAATATCATTGGTATATCGTTCGAGTCTTTTCTCTACTAATCTTTGGAATACTGGTTTTAGTTTAGATACACAAATTCCTATAACGGGATTCTCATGTTTATTCTGATTTATGATTATCACTCCCAAAAGTACATGAATTTGTAAATGTTATAACTTTAAATTTAATGCAGTGATGTAATATATATGATTAATTGCTTTTATACACTTTAGTTTAAGCAACGTTGCAAAATAAATGAAGTGTACGGAAGGAAGAGCATAGGGGCAGGGTGAAAGAAGGAAATCGACGTCTTACTTATGATATTCCAGGAGGGTTACATAAGGAACTACGTTTTTTAGCTGTAGATCATGATACAGGTGTTATGAAATATGTAAAAGGGCTTTTAGAAGAACATCTGAAGAAAGTAAGAAAAGTAAAAAAAGAATACTTCCTCTGCAAAGAAAGTACCCTCGACAAATTCCATTTCATCATGACTAAGTATTTTTTCATATTGAATATCCTTGGGTCGAGCTTTTTTATTTGCTTGGTCTAATATCGTTCCTAAAGATAGATTATTTTCACTTTTTACATACCTATTAATTACTTATAAGGAGGTTATTAGTACATTATTTTAGAATATGTACATAAATATGTTTGATAAGGGACACATTCCGTTTCTTTATTCGAGAAACCGCCAAGCCGGCCAAAGTATTGTTCTTCAGAGTAGTTTAAATTATAGGACTCTTATCAGCGCTTTTTAAGCGTTATCATTAAATCATAAGCCTTTGTCCTTTCTTTACGTACTAAACGCAGCAAAACCAACAAATTATACGTATGAAAGCATGTAAGTTCATCAAAAGGCTTCTCAACGTCCTCTAAGACCACAAATTCTTTTAATTTCGGTCTTTTGATATTAAAGTAGCCCCACAAAAAGAGCAGCTCTCTTCTAATCCTTCTATCCCACAATAACTACATATCAAGCTATATTTACCTCGTTTACTAAAACGAAAAGTAGGCTTAAGCCTACCTAGCTAGCCTTAAAGGCTATTTTAGCTTTTAGGGTATTCCTTATCTAACCGTTTTTGTCGTTGATTCACGATACGTTCTCCTACAACTTTTTTGGCAAGTTTAGTTTCTTCTAGCTCTAGAAGATCCGTTGTCATAATTCCCTGATAGCCATGGTGAAAATACAATCCATTCATGAATTCGATAAGAATTTGTGTGTTTTTATCAGCACTATTTGTTCCTAATCGAATTTTTTTAAGTTCGCTTTTTAATGCATCATTTAGATTTTCACTAACGGTTTCCGTAATGTAGTCTAACGACCATTCTTTCTTTTTTTCTTCTCGATACTTTTTACAGATATCCATAATCGCTTCTCCTGGAAAACGAAGTTTATGTTCAGCCATATAATCTTGAATGTATTGATCTGTTTCTTTATCAAGTGTAATCATACGTCGTTGTGTTTCCATTACTCCTCTACATCTCCCATCAGTTCGTATATCATGTCGTTCATCTTTTCAATTGATATCGCACATTGTTTCATCATTTCGATGTTCTGATGAATGATTGCTTCTAATCTTTTTTCTCTTTCTACTTGTTCATCAAAAAAAGCTAATACTTCAAATTGTTCTTTCAAGAATTGTTGACGAGACATCCCATTTTCTTTTGCTAGTGCATCAACTTTTTGCATAGCAACCGGATCAATATTTCGTAAAAAGATATCCATGAAATCATTCCTTTTTTATCAAATTGCAAAATTTCCAGTACGAGTAGAGAAGAGCATAAGGGGTTTTTGATATCACATGGCTGTGATATGCTGGGCAAAGCCCAGCAAAACAACGTTTTCACCCTCAAAAAAGTGACCCCACGAAAACTTCCAGTCTGTCGACCTGCTGTTGACCTAAAAAGCAAAAAAAGCACTTAATGTTGATCTAGTGTCGACATCAAATCTTACACCTTTTTGAAAATGTTGACCTACTGTCCACTCAAAGTACCCTCAACTTTTATGGAGTTTTAACTAGTTTTTGAAAGATTTCTTGATGATAATTCGTGAAGTTTTGAGAAGAAGTCTGGTTAGTTTTTTTATAAAATCGATTGCTTCTTTCATCGAAGAAGCGTTTAATTTTTGTAGAATGCTGCGTCTCTGAGTCTTAATTGTGTTCTCTTCTTTGAACAAAATATCTTGCATTTCTTTAACAGAATGGCCATCAAGTGCAAGAGCAAAGATGTCTTGTTCAGATGACGTAAGTTGTTTCAAAAAAGGTTTTTCTTTAAGCATCTGACATTCTTCTTCAACACGTTTAAGACGATTTACTTCTTGTACTAAATCAGAAGCCACACTTAAAATATTTTCAATACCCATCAATAATTTTTCGGTTTGATCCATCATAAGATCCTCCTATTTTTTGAGGGCAACCCATGTTATAATAAAAGTCCTTACGAGTTCTACATGGGGTGCTTTCCTTGCCGGGAAAGTGCCCTTTTATTTCGTTTTTTTCTTCTACTTTTTTGAATCTTTAAAGAGTTCTTTTTCTAAAAGTTGAACAAGAAAATCTTTTTTGCTCACGCCTTCTTCAATACATCTCTTGGCAAATTCCTTAAACAGTTCTTCTGGGATATCAGCATTCAAACGCTTAAATCCAGGT
Organism: Priestia sp. P5_B4; assembly: GCF_056400385.1. Taxonomy (NCBI): domain Bacteria; kingdom Bacillati; phylum Bacillota; class Bacilli; order Caryophanales; family Bacillaceae; genus Priestia; species Priestia sp. P5_B4. The sequence goes on along the minus strand of NZ_JBFULJ010000122.1, from coordinate 2,163 downwards.
TGCGTTTTAGGCATAAATTTCATCGCCCCTTTTCGAGTTCGCACTCATTTGAGTGCTAATTAAAATTTTAAAGGATATAATTACCATAGCCAACAATATTTTTTGGAAATTATTACATAAAAACCCTCTTACGATTTTAATAAGAGGGTTTTTATGGTTAATTAATTATCGCCCTAGGCTCCAGCAAATTTACTTCAGGCCTTACTATTAATCTAGCATTATTATAAGCAATTTCTAAAGTTAAACAAGTATAAGTAAAAGGCTTGCTCAATAAATATATGAACAAGCCTTTTACTTATAAATTAGCTAAAGTTAATAATTCGAATGACTATTATGTCCACAATTACATTTATGATTTTGGTGGTGATTATTATTTCTATCCTTGCAACTACAATTGTTATTACCATGATTACAAGAGTTATGATCGTTATTGTAGTTATGATGATTATGTCTACCACAAGAGCAACAACCAAAATTATTATTGTGGTTACAACGACGGCGTCTACAACCACAGAAACCACAGAAGAAAATATTGTTCCAACAACACATATATATCCCTCCCTTTAATCTAGATAAAATATTTTATTCCTTTAATTTTTTTTAGCTTGTACTATTGTCACCTATATGAAAAAAGCTTCTGAATGAAACATCCAGAAGCTTTTTACTATAAATCATCAATCAAGAAAGTGAACAAAAAGAATATTTTTATAAATTAGCCTTTATTAAGGCTTAAGTGTTTGAAGTATTATCTATTTGACCTTGATCACTAATATCTGGGTCACAATTATTATTTATCATATGTGCCACTGAAGGAGATGTATTGCCAAAGGAAAAACAGGCCCCTACTGATTTTGAATTAGCTGTATGACTATTTTGAACGTTGTTACCTATATCTAAATTCGCGTTTTCTGTAACTCCATTAGCATTAAAGTTTTGAACATTAATATTGCATGGCATAAAAAGCATACTCCTTTATTATTAAACTTGCCCTGATATCGGCATAGAAGGGTTTGCAATTTGATCTTGGTCACTAAAGTCGGGATCAAAATTCCCATTAGCCATCCAAGACGTAGAAGGAGAGAAATTACCCATAGAAATACAAGCTCCTACCCATTTTGAATTGGCTGTATGACTATTGTGTACTGTATGACCAAAATCTAGATTTCCGTTTTGTGTAATCCCATTAGTCAATACATTACCAACAATAATAGAATAAGGCATAAACCTACTCCTTTCTCTTTTGAACACTTATTGTAATTTATGCTTCCATTCTTTATTAGGTAACTTGCCTAACACAAATAAAATAAATATCAGCCTAAAATACCTGTGCCTTAAGGCACTTTCAGTCAACTTAAGTTGACTATTTGTATGTAAATAAATTAACTCTACTTATATAATTTATTGTTTTATTTCTACTATCTTTTTTAAATCTTACTAATTCAAAAAGCTCTCTTAAGCAGTGAAGAGCTTTTCTTTTAATATTAGGTTAGAGCCCGTCCAAAAAATTAGTAACAGTTACCACTACTCAATCTACGAACGCTAATACCTTCTAGACTAGTAGTATTTCTATTACCTGAGTTATCATTCCAAACTAAAAAACCATCTTCTACACGAATAAAAATTCCATTTCCATCAATTTGTCTTCTTTTGATATGAACGGCAAAAACTCCTGATTTCAACCACAATCAGGAGTTTTTCTAATTAGTCGAGGATACATCAAAAAAACAAAGGTTGCTCTTAGAATAAAATGGCGGGGTACGCTAAGCTCATTATATGCATTCATAATATTTTAGGAACTCGCCTATCATTAAAAGGATTTAAAATAAATGGGTCTATGTAAAAGCCTTTCAAATGAAAGGCTTTTTATTGAATTAGCAGAAGCCTCCGTAGCCGCCACCAAAACAACTACATCCAATAATGATAAGAAGAATAAATAGGACAATTAGAAGTGCAAAACCCCCACCAAGTCCACATCCACCATAACTAGACATACTATCACTCCTCTTTACAAAATTTGAGTAAAGGGGTAGGAATGTAATTTACATGGGCTAACATATTATATGTATCCGTAAGCATTTATGAGCATGTTTAATTCTTAAATAAAATCACTAATATTGAACCCGAAAGTAATAGTTTTTAAAATTGTGGTTTTTATTTTAAAAA
>NZ_JBFULJ010000121.1:0-8243 GCF_056400385.1 Priestia sp. P5_B4 | reverse complement strand
GTGTCGGTTCTTTAGCTATTACTGTTCCTGCAGGATCTAGCGTTTTAACAGGTTCTCCTATAGTTTTAGAAGTTGTTAACTTTGCTCCTGATTCTACAACTGATGTACAAACTTAAAAATAACTTGCTATCGTTTTATTTTAAAACGTAATCGCGTGTAAGATATATGAAGTTTCAGTTTTACAGAAATTTAGTGATCATAATAAAAGCTTCTGCGGATGTAGCGCAGAAGCTTTTATTATTGTTATTTATTTAATTCAAAACGCCCAGTTCCCTTTTCTAAACACCGGCTCGCTTGTACCGTCAGCTTTAATGCCGTCGATGTCCATTTCAGCTGAGCCAATCATGAAGTCAACGTGGGTGATGCTGTCGTTTGCTCCGTTTTGTGACAGCTCTTCTTTAGACATCGTTTTTCCGCCTTCTAAACAGAAGGAATACGAGCTTCCGATCGCTAAGTGGTTGGATGCATTTTCGTCAAACAGCGTGTTGTAGAAGATGATGTTTGACTGAGAAATTGGCGATTGATGCGGTACTAAGGCTACTTCTCCTAAGTATTTGGCACCTTCATCTGTTTCAATTAGGTGCTTTAACGTTTCTTCGCCTTCTTCTGCTTTTACATCAACAATTTTTCCATTTTCAAATGTTAGCGTGAAGTTTTCAATTAAGTTTCCTGCGTAGCTAAGCGGTTTTGTGCTTGTTACTTGTCCGTTTACGCCGTCTTTTTTTGGAAGTGTGAATACTTCTTCTGTTGGCATATTGGCCMTAAACGAGTTGCCGTCTTCATTAACACTGCCTGCGCCAACCCAAATATGTTTGTCAGGAAGCTCAATTGTTAAATCTGTTCCTGGCGCTTTATAGTGAAGCTTAGCAAATCTCTTTTCATTTAAAATGTCTACTTTTGTATGTAATGAAGCATTATGCTCTTCCCATGCCGCCACTGGATCTTCTTGGTCTACGCGCACGGATTTAAAAATAGCTTCCCACAGTTTTTCTTGCTGCTGTTCTTCTGGAACGTCAGGAAATACTTTTGCTGCCCAGTCTTTTGAAGGAACAGCTACAATGGACCAGCTGATTTTATCGGATTGGATCGCTTCGCGGAATTTTTTCATGGCTTTTCCGCTTACTTTTTGGAACGCAGCAATACGTTTGCCGTCTACTCCTTTTAGTAAGTCAGGACCGCTTGAAATTACAGATAAAACAGCGCCTCCGTTTTTCACAAGCTCTTCTCTTGCTTGAGCTTTCCAAGCAGGAAATTCATTAAATACAGATTCATTTGCTTTTTCATATTTCAAACGAACTAAATGATCGTCATGCCAGTCTACATCCACAGACTTTGCTCCGGCTTCGTACGCTTTTTTCGCAATTTCACGAACAAAATCAGCGGAAGAAATATCGGCATTAATGTTTAATACTTGCCCTTTTTGAATGTTTACACCGACTTTTACAGCCAGCTCGGCGTACTTTTCAATATTGCGCTCAAACTGTTCCATAATTTATCTCCTTTACGTATATATTCTAACGACTTTATTGTATCATGAATAAAACATCAATTAAAAATCCTAGCCTGTAGTTTACATAATATAATTACGTTATTTTACAGATTATTATATAGCAAAAGTTTGTTCTCGAAGAATCAGAACAAACTTTTGTCTTTCACAGATTCAGTTTTGTAGCCGAGCCGCTCTGAAATGTTCTTGCCTATATCAACCATGCGTTCTTGAAGATACGTTAATCGCTCATTTGTCATACGCATCGTAGCACCGGAAATGCTGACTGCAGCAACGACTTGACCAAGGTGATCAAAAATAGGCGCTGCGATGCAGGTAATTCCATATTCATTTTCTTCTAAATCCAGCGCATATCCTTTTTGTTTTACTTCTGAAAGTTCTCGAAGAAAGCTTTCTTCATCTGTAATGGTGTGATCGGTATGAGCTGGTAAGCCTTTTCTTTCAAGAATGCTTGTTACCGTGTTAAGCGGTAAAAAAGCTAGGATAGCTTTACCGACAGACGTGCAGTGCATAGGGGCTCTTTTCCCTACTTTTGAATGCATGCGCAGCGTCTGATTGCCTTCTAATTTTTCAATATACACTACTTCACCTTGATCGTAGACAACAAGATGAATAACTTCATTTGTTTCACTTTCAAGTTCTTGCAAAAACGGCTTTGCTTCCGTTCGTAAATCAATAGAATCTAAAAGCTTTGAACTTACTTCTAAAAACTTATACCCAAGCTTGTACCGCCCGGTTTCTTGATCTTGTTCAATATAGCCGTACTGAGCAAGAGTAGTTAGAATACGGTATACGGAGCTTTTGTTGATGTCCATTTGCTTTGCAATTTCTGTGACGCATACCCCTTCTCTTTCCATGCTCACAATTGTGACGATATCCAACGCCCGGCTTACAGACTTCACCATATTTTCTCTCTCCATTTTTTTCTCTCCTTTCTGTGTCGTGTTACTGCCGGGCATTTTTTATCACTCTTATACGTTTACACGTTCTTTCTCTGCAGCAAACGGATTTTGGAGGGTTCCAATTTCTCGGATGGTGCATTCAATGACATCGTTTGCGCTTACCAGCTCCGCGCCGCCCGGACTTCCTGTTAAAACCACATCTCCCGGCTTAAGGGTCATAACAGTAGAAAGGTAAGCGATCATTTGCTCAACGGAAATAATCATTAAATCTGTCGAGCTATTTTGTTTTTCAACGCCATTTAAAAACGCTTTTACATGAATGGATTTAAAATCAAGTTCCGTTTCGATTACGGGGCCAAGAGGCGTAAATGAATCAAAGGATTTTCCAATGGTCCAGTGCCCGTCTTCATGAAAATAATCTGGAGCCGTTACATCGTTTCCAATTGTATACCCAAATATATAGTCCAGCACGTCTTCTTTTGCGATGTTCTTCGCTTCTTTTCCAATAACAACCGCAAGCTCGGATTCAAACTTGACGTGCTTAATCGCGGTTGGAATGACAATGGCCTCGTTTGGACCGATCACAGAGGATATGGGCTTAAAAAAGAAGACAGGAATAGAAGGCATTTCTCTTGGCAGCTCCGACTTTGCAGCTGCATAATTTGCGCCTATTCCAATAATTTGATTCGGCTCTAAAGGAGCCAAAAGCCTTACTTCACTCGGTGAAAAAGTCTGCCCTGTATAGTCCCATTTCTCAAATATATTTCCTTTAATGACGCTGATCGTATCCTCTTTTAGTACACCTGTATGACGGCTATCTTGTACAGCGAACCTTACAAATTTCATAACGTAGCTCCTTTTCCCATTTGCTTAATTTTGATAAGAATAGTAGATAGTCAGATTCTGAAGGTGTAAGTACAGCCTGCCATCTCCATGCTGACAGGCCGTTTGTTTTACTGTTTTATAGCTGCTTTTGCCTTTGCTTCGATACGGCGGCGGTGTAAAATGGGCTCCGTATAGCCGTTTGGCTGATCATAGCCTTGAAATACTAAATCGCAGGCTGCCTGAAAAGCAATGGATGTGCTGTAGTTCGATGCCATTGGCTGATACAGAGGATCATTTTCATTTTGTTGATCCACTACTTTTGCCATTCGCTTGAGCGTCTCCGTTACTTGTTCTTTTGTACAAATTCCATGATGAAGCCAGTTAGCCACGTGCTGGCTGGAAATACGAAGCGTTGCCCGGTCTTCCATTAGCCCTACATTATTAATATCAGGTACTTTTGAGCACCCTACTCCTTGGTCGACCCATCTCACTACATACCCAAGTATTCCTTGAGCGTTGTTGTCGAGCTCCTGCTGAATTTCATCTTTGCTCCAATTTGGTTTTTCTGCCACAGGAATTTGCAAAATGTCATCTTGTAAATCAGTAGACTGAGTAAGCAATTCGTTTTGAACATCTCTTACATCAATTTGATGGTAGTGAAGAGCATGAAGCGTTGCTGCGGTTGGTGAAGGCACCCATGCCGTATTCGCTCCTGCTTTTAAATGCCCCACTTTTTGTTTAAGCATTTCCGCCATCATATCCGGCATTGCCCACATTCCTTTTCCGATTTGAGCGCGGCCTTGGAATCCGCTTGCTAAGCCTACATTTACATTAGACTTCTCGTAGCCTTGAAGCCATTTAGACGTTTTCATATCATTTTTACGAATAACAGCCCCTGCTTCCATTGAGGTATGAATTTCGTCACCTGTTCGATCCAAGAATCCAGTATTAATAAAAGCCACTCGGTCTTTTACTTCTTTGATACACGCTTTTAAATTAAGCGTCGTGCGGCGCTCTTCGTCCATTACGCCAATTTTAATTGTATGACGCTCAAGCCCTAGCATATCTTCAATTGAATTAAATAACGTATTGGCAAAAGCGACTTCTTCGGAGCCGTGCATTTTCGGTTTAACGATATAGATAGAGCTCTTTTTAGAATTTTGATACGTGCCGTTTTTAAGTAAGGTGTGTTTGGCAATTAAACTAGTAATCACGCTGTCTAAAATACCTTCATAGATTTCGTTGCCATTTCGATCTAAAACAGCGCTGTTTGTCATTAAATGCCCAACGTTTCGAATAAACATAAGCGAACGGCCAGACAGTGAAATCTTTTTCTTGTCCGGAGAAATATAGGTACGGTCTGGATTTAAACGCCTTGTCATGTTTTGACTTCCTTTTTTAAAAGTAGACGTCAAATCACCTTTCATTAATCCCAGCCAGTTGCGGTAAACATCTACTTTATCCTCTGCGTCTACTGCCGCTACTGAATCTTCACAGTCCATAATCGTCGTAAGAGCTGCTTCCATTAAAATATCTTTTACACCCGCATCGTCTGTTTTACCAATCGAATCCGTACGATCAATTTGAACTTCAAAATGCAGGCCGTTGTTTTTGAATAAAAGAGCATCAGGGCTTTCTTCTTCTCCTTGATACCCTACAAATTTCTCTTCTTCCTGTAATTCGGTTAAACTGCCATCGTTTAATTGAGCGACAAGCTTTCCATTTTCAAGGCTGTACTGAACCACTTCCGCATGAGAAGACTGAACGAGCGGAACAACTGCATTAAGAAAATTCTTCGCAAACGCAATAACTTTTTCTCCTCGAATTGGATTATAAGAACTCGTGCGCGAAGCTCCATTTTCTTCACTGATTGCATCAGTGCCGTAAAGAGCATCATAGAGACTTCCCCAACGTGCATTAGCAGCGTTAATAGCGTACCGGGCGTTATTTACTGGTACAACAAGCTGCGGTCCTGCCTGATAGGCAATTTCGCTGTCTACTCCTTCTGTACCAATAAGAAAATCTTCTGTCTTGTCTTCTAAATAGCCAATTCTTGTTAAAAACGATTTGTATTCGCTAAAGTCACCGTCAGGGTTTTCTTGATGCCATGCATTAATTCGAGCTTGCAGCTGATCACGCTTTTCTAACAAACGTTTATTTACGGGTGTTAACTCGGTTACTAACGCTTCAAAATCAGACCAAAAATTTTCTGTACTTAGGCCGCTGCCCGGAAGAGCTTCCTCATTGATAAATTGATAGAGAACTGGAGCTACTTTCAGATTTCCAACTTGTTTGTAGTTTGTCACCGTCTGTTTCCTCCTCTTACTCTTTTACATTTTTAAATTTGGACACGCTTTCATTTCTTTTTGCCAAAATGGTTAAGACGAACATATGCGGTACTGTTTCTTATTACGAAACAGCGTTTTGTTTTTGTTAAAAAAATCATATCATCGAGCGAATATATTTTCAAGAATTTTCTAAAAATATTCTACTTTTTTCATTTCTTTTTTGACTTCAGCGCAGCGGCTCGGACTTGGAAACAGCTTTCCTGCATTTAATAGATTTTTAGGATTAAATACTTCTCGTATATTCGTTTGTGCTTGAATTTCATCTTCATTGAAAACAAATCGCATTTCTTCTTTTTTTTCAATGCCCACGCCATGTTCGCCGGTAATCGTTCCTCCTGCTTCTGCACAGACTTGTAAACATGCGCTTCCGGCGTCGAGTGCTTTTTCAGTTTCCCCCGGCTTTCTAGCATCAAATAATACAAGCGGATGCAAGTTTCCGTCTCCGGCGTGAAAAATATTGGCAATGCGAAGGCCAGATTCTTCGCTAATTTTGTTAATTCGCTTCAGCACTTGAGGCAGTTTACTTCTTGGAATAACGCCGTCTTGTACGAGATAGTCAGGGGATATAGCTCCCATCGCTCCAAATCCTGTTTTACGATTTGCCCACCACCTCGCGCGTTCTTCTTCACTTTCAGCTACTTTCACTTCCCGTACTTTTTGTTTTTTACATACGTCTAAAATACGAAGAATTTGCTCTTCGATACCGGCTGAAATGCCATCTACTTCAATTAATAAAAGAGCTTCAATATCTCTAGGGTGTCCCACTGGAAACGCAGCAGCTTCCACTCCTTCAATGGCGGTTTTATCCATCATTTCAAGCGCGGCAGGCACAATGCCAGCTGATATAATGTCTGATACCGCTTGGCTGCCGTCTTCTACGCGGTCGAAATAAGCAAGAACCGTTTGTTTTGCTTCGGGGTTTTTCAAAATGCGTACCGTAATTTTTGTAACGATTCCTAACGTCCCTTCTGATCCTGTTAAAAGCCCTAATAAATCATATCCCGGTTCATCTGGAATACCTTGCTTGCCAAGCTCAATCACATCTCCATTTGGAAGCACCACCTCTAGCCCTAAAATATGGTTGGTGGTTACTCCATATTTAAGACAGTGTGCCCCTCCTGCGTTTTCCGCTACATTTCCACCAATGGTGCAGCAATATTGACTCGAAGGATCCGGTGCATAATAATATCCTTTTTCAGAGATTGAATTGGTTAATTTAAGATTAATAAATCCCGGCTCTACAACGGCACGCCTGTTTTCATAGTCGACGCTAAGAAGGCGCTTCATTTTCACTAAACTAATAATCACTTCGTTATTAAGAGGAATCGCTCCCCCGCTCAGTCCTGTGCCTGCTCCTCTTGCAAGAAAAGGCAAATCATGTTCATTGCAGTATTTAACAATGCTAGAAACTTCTTTCGTATTTTGAGGAAATAACACCGCTTTAGGCAAATGTCTATGAATGGTAAACCCATCGCAGTCGTACGCAAGCAAATCTTCTTTATGATGCAAAATAGAATGAGCATCTACTAGTTGAGAAAGATTTTTTACGTGAAGATCTTTTATTCTATTTTTCTTCAACACGATGTGCTTCCTCCTCTTCTTTTTGATAGGCCCACTCCAAAAGCTGTACCGTGTGAACAATCTGCTGACTTCGTCCATATTTTTTCACTCCTACTGCCATCTGCAGCATGCATCCCGGGTTTCCCATTGAAATCATTTCTACGTCATGAGGCATATGTTCCATTTTACTTTGAAGCACAGCTCCCGCCATATCAGGATTTGTTAAATTATAAATTCCTGCACTTCCACAGCATCGGTCCGCATTAGCCATATGAACCAATTCCACTCCCGGAATAGAAAGTAAAATATCTCTTGGTTCTTCTCTAACTCCTTGACCATGAGCTAAATGGCAAGCGTCGTGATACGTAATACGCTTATGCAGCTTTGTCTGCGGGGGGCGATATCCCGTATCGTGAAGGTATTTTGAAATATCCTGGACTTTTTCAGCAAAGACTTCAGCTTTTTCAAGCCACTCTTGCTCTTCTTCTCTAAATAGTTCAGGATACTCTTTTAACATGCAGCCGCATCCCGCAGCGTTTACAATAATGGTATCGGCATGCTGAAACGCCTCTATATTTTTTTTGGCAAGCTGTCTTCCCATGTCTCGGTCTCCTGCATGAACGTGCAAAGCACCACAGCACGTTTGAGAGGGAGGAATAACGACGTCGTTTCCATTTCTTCGTAATACATTAAGAGTTGCTTCATTAATATCACTGAACATGACGTCCATGATGCAGCCGGTTAAAAAAGCAACTTCTGCTTTTCTTTCGGCTTTTGCTTTTAGAACCCGTTTCTTTTTATATTTTTTTCGAACAGAACGGGTAATTTTAGGCATTACATGTTCCATGTCCGTTAGATGTGTCGGCATCATATTTAACAAGCCTGTTGTGCGCATCATTTTTTGCATTCCGCTTTTTTGATACAGCTTCAATAAGCTTCCTGCAGCTTCTAAGCGATGAGAGTGAGGAAAAAGTTCTTTTAGAAAAAACTTGCTGATCATGCCTTTCCATCCCCTCAAAGGCATTGCCTGACGAATTTGGCCGCGAGCTTCTTCAATGAGTCCGCCAACGTCTACATTTGCAGGGCAAGCAGTTGTACAGG
>NZ_JBFULJ010000120.1:0-8247 GCF_056400385.1 Priestia sp. P5_B4 | reverse complement strand
CATTCATCTAAAAAATGCCCTGTGACCAAAAAACAGTCACAGGGCATTTTTTTAGACTTAAGCGGCGCGTCCTCTTTTTTTGAATAGGGCTGAATATGACAAATTACTCTAGTCTACATCGTTAATAAATATTTAGAGATTTAACAAAAAACCCCCGCTTTATGAGCTAAAGCGGGGGTTGGTTTTATAGAGATTCCGTGTGAGATGCAGGCGGGATCGGCGTTTGGGTGCGGAATACTTTTTCCCATTTTGAGACGACAATACAGGCGATCGCGTGGCCTGGAACGTTGACTCCTGTTCTGGCCATATCCATGATGCGGTCTACTCCTGCAATAATTGCCACTCCTTCAGCCGGCAGACCTACTGCGTTGGCTGTTGCTAAAAGAACAACAAGTGAACCTGACGGGACAGCCGCAATTCCTTTACTTGTCATCACCAGTATAAGCATCATAAATAATTGCTGAGTTAATGGCATATCGATGTTAAAAGCCTGCGCTAAAAAGACGCATGAAACGGATAAATACAGCGTGGAGCCATCACAGTTTAATGACAGACCCGACGGAATAACGAACGACACAACTCGTTTAGGACATCCGTACTTTTCCATCCGCTCCATCAGCTGTGGCAGCACCGTTTCCGTACTTGTTGTTGAAAAGGCAATAAGAAACAAGTCCCAAATCATTTTGAATACTTCAAAGTAGTTGAATTTGAACAAAAACCCAACAAGCGGAAATAAAACAAATAAAATAATAAAAAGACCTAAAAAGACGGTTCCAATTAGCTTTAGCATTGGAAGCAGAAGTGCAATGCCGTATTGCCCCACAGATGCAGCCATTAGCGCTAGTACACCAAGAGGCRCTGTGACCATAACAATTTGCGTTAATTTAAACATAATTTTAGCCGTAGATTCAAAAAATTTCATTGCAGGTTCGGATGCTTTACCGACTCCTGAAGCGGCAACACCGAATAAAATAGCAAAGAAAATTACGGCCAGCAAATCATTTTTTGCCATCACATCTACGATATTCGTTGGAATGATGTTTAAAATCATTTGTTTAAAGTCTACGACTTTGTCGGTGTACTGAGACAATTCACCGATATCTTTTTTTACAAGATGAGAAAGATCGAGGCCTACTCCGGGCTTTAGCAAATTCACTAACAGCAGACCGATTGCTAATACGATGGTAGTAATGATTTCAAACCAAATAATCGTCTTTAACCCTAGACTCCCCATTTGTTTCATACTGCCGCTTCCCGCAGCACCTATGACGATGGTTGAAAAGACAATCGGCACCACAATCATTTTAATGAGCCGGATAAACCCGTCTCCTACCGGTCTTAAAGCCATCCCAAAGTCCGGGAAAAAGTGCCCGATAACAGCTCCGATTACTAATGCAATTAAAATTTGAAACGCTAAAAACTTTTTCACATTTCTCCCTCCCTTTTGTCTTCATGAAACGGACATTCATTCCATTAATATCCAAATCCTGAGACACTTTAAGTAAGTTCGGGACATTTAGCTAGATTCCTTCTAAAATAGACAAATTGGTCTATATATTTCGCTTTATCAGTTAAAACACATAGAAAAAAGCCAGGGTGAAGTTGTTCTTCATCCTGGCTTTTTTAATTCTTATGCTTTTTTAACAAACTGAGATTTTAAGCTCATGGCTCCAAATCCGTCAATTTTGCAGTCGATGTTATGATCGCCTTCTACTAAACGAATGCTTTTTACTTTCGTTCCGATTTTTACAACCGATGAGCTTCCTTTTACTTTTAAGTCTTTGATGACAGTAACTGAATCTCCGTCTTTTAAAAGGTTCCCGTTTGCATCTTTTACAGTCAGCTGTTCTTCCGTGCTTTCTGTTTTTTCGTCTTGTCCCCATTCATGCCCACACTCCGGGCAGACGAACAGGTTTCCATCTTCATATGTATACTGTGATTGACAGCTTGGGCAATTAGGTACATTCATTTTCTTTTCCTCCAGCAGCAGCTCGTAACCAATGGTACGATCACGAGATTACATTTTTTATCTGTTTTATACTGTCACAATTTCATGAGATTAACAAGCTTTTCTATTTCCTTGCTGCTGATGTTTTCTTTTCCAAATAAGTGAGCCGATAAACAGAACAAAACCCGCTCCAAAGACAAGAAGCTGATCTACATAAAAGTCACCTGTTTTTACATACCGAATAATAAATATCCCTCCAAACATGAGCATCAGCATACATGAAAACCGAATGAGGTATGAATTGATTTCCATCTTTCATTCCTCCTTTTTGTAAGACTTTTTTTGTTACGAAAAAAACACGAACCATATACCAAATGTAACTGCGTATAACGGTAAAATGACGGCTAGTTTTTGCTTCCACCCTTCAAAAAAGGAAGAATTACGAGGCGCAAACCAAAGCTCTAACGTACCGTATAACAGCAGTGCCCCCGCTGCTAATATGGCGATCACAGTCTCTCCTAAGTCCATACACCCTCCTCACTTTCATTCTACGCACTTGAAGCTAAGCGCAGCGTATATAGTAAGTCTCATCATTATAAAAGACCTTACAATCGTGATGCATCCATATTTTGTATACTTTTCATCAATACATTTATTACCATTATATCATAATAAAAGCATTTTTGAGACTTTTTATACATGTAAATTATTGTATAATAAAAAGTAGACACAGAGAAAAAAGGGGAGAATTTTTTAAAGAGAACTCAGCTTATTTTTGTTATTACACTGCTTATTGAAGCTGGATTAACCTATGCGTGCTCATCATTTTTGTCTATCCGCTTTATTGAGCTTATGTTTTTTAGCGGACTTTTGTTTTCAGTTTTGACTTTTTGGTTTTCAAGCAGCGGAAGCAACAGCGCTCATTCTCACTATAAAACTCATTCCATGAGATTAATGTCTGGGGCCACTATTGAACACAATCCGTTTCGTTTGCGCTGGACGGCTTATTTTCTTGCTTCTTTAAGCTTTACGGGAGTGGGCCTGATTTTTTTCGTTCTGCTGCTGACAAACGTTATTCCTCCAGTAAGCTAAAAAACCTGCTCTTCACAGAGAGCAGGTACTTACGAGAACAGCTTGAGAAGCAGGCATTTTCGCTTTACTTTATTCGCAACAGCTTGAGTCACATGATCTTTTAAAGGCCGCGTCAATATTCGTTTCAGCGGATGTTTTAGCATCCGTTTGCTCACGGGAACTTTAAAGATAACGCTGAGAACCCCTGTTGCTAAAACCGAGAGCAGTAAGACCGCAAAAGGCTTTTTTTGAAACCATCTCGAGAAGATAAGCATCATTACGTAAATAAGTGCCGACCACCCCAAATGCCAGCCGTGCCTAAATGTAATCCMCTTACACCTGAGCCCAACCCATTCTACAAACGAAGCTGTACATACCCATTTTGTAATATATTTCACCTGCTTAGCGAGTGTAGACGGATAAGTAGCTAAGAACGACAAAATCATGAGAGGCGTAATGAACATAAGGTGTAAAATACGCAGTACTTTTAATGAAAGATGAGAAGATTTAAAATCCCAAAGCAATTTATCATTACATAAAAAGTAGTAGAGCATATTAAAAAAGCTCACGTATAAAACCCCAGCATACAGCTCGCGTATTTTGTTCCACGTTTTCTTATGGATATTTTGAAAAATCAGCCATAGAAGGACAGAAATATGCACCTTTGTTCACCTCTCTAACGTCGTTTTTAGAATCTCTGCTATTGTATTTTCGTTTCTTCCTGCTTCTTTTCAATTTTTCGAATCCATCCAATCAGCATACGGTTAAGATACGATTTTAACGTTACGCTAGTAAAAGTGTGATACCACATCCAGCCTGTTTTCCACTCGATGAGCTTCGTTCGTTTTTCAGCCCATAATTCAATAAAAAACATTGGAATCGTAAAAAACATAATTTTATATAAAACTTTTAACCCTTTATCGTAATATGTAGCTTGATTAATCATGACGGATATCATAGGATAAAGCAAAAAGTCGAACAACACGTTAATTCTAAACTGTTTTTTCAATAAGCGAGTTGGATATCGAAGAAGGCCGTGAGTTACAATAAATTTATCAATAATACCATTTGTTAAGGCGTTAAATACATAGGCCAGCAGCCAGTCTTTAATCGGTGGTTTTCTAAATAAAAAAGGGAGAATCCCCAGGGCGATAAGTAGCATTACACGTAAAAATTTCACTTCAAACTTTTTATTTCTCATCACCTTTTCGCTCCTTTCACCAAGTGTTGTTAGCCTACCTTCATGTCAATTGGCAGCTTGAGACGGCTGTTCTCACCACGCTCAATTATTGCTTATGTTAATTTATAAAGATACGCAGCAGCGTCTAATGTAAATTTTCCGTACATAACCCTTAAGTTCACGCTATCCATACATACGTAAATATTTGTTTTAGTTTTCAGTTCTTTGAAGAGATTTATACATGTGGTTGAGACATGGAAAAAGCCCAACTCTAATCAGTACGGGCTTCTTCCTTCACCTATTGTGTTTTTTTAAACGTTACCATCCGGCTACGAATCCATCCGTTCGTGATTCACTTCCTCCTCATAGCACGCCGCTTTCAGGATCTCTCCAAATAATCTGTCCGCGCCCAAATGCCATAGAATCCACGGCTACTTCAATTTTATGTCATTTTCGTTCAAGCGCTTGTGCTACGTGGGATGGAAAAGCTGGCTCTACAAGCACCGTTTTATCTTTTTTCCACTGCCATCTTGGCGCGTCTAAAGCAGCTTGAGGATGAAGCTGAAAGTCAATCGTATTCATGACGACTTGCATATGTCCCTGCGGCTGCATAAAACCTCCCATCACTCCAAACGGTCCTACGGGCTCATTATTTTTAGTGAGAAAGCCCGGAATAATGGTATGAAACGTTTTTTTATTAGGAGCAAGGCAGTTATCGTGATTAGGATCCATTGAAAAATTGTGGCCGCGGTTTTGCAAGGCAATTCCCGTTTCTGGCACAACGATTCCAGAACCAAAGCCCATATAATTACTTTGAATAAGCGAAACCATGTTTCCTTCTTCATCAGCCGTTGCTAAATACACCGTTCCGCTTCCAACAGGCTCTCCCGCTTCAGGCTGCAGGGCATGTTCTTTTATAAGGCCGCGGCGATAGCTTGCATATGTATCAGACAGAAGCTCACTAACAGACACGCTCATTTTTGCTTCTTCCGTAATGTATTTTTCTCCATCCGCAAACGCAAGCTTTATCGCTTCTATTTGTTTATGATACGTATCCACGGCATCTTTTTCTAGAAGCTCAAAGCCTTTTACGATATTTAATGCCAGTAACGCAATAAGCCCCTGACCGTTCGGAGGAATTTCCCATACATCATATCCACGGTAGTGAGCGCTAATAGGATTCACCCACTCAGGCTCAAAAGCAGCCAAATCTTCTTTTGATAAAAAGCCGCCGTGTTTTTTACTGAATGCATCAATACGATCCGCAAGCTCGCCTTTATAAAACGCTTCTGCATTTGTTTCGCCAATGAGCTGAAGCGTACGGGCATGATGGATGGATGACCACATTTCTCCTGCTTTTGGTGCTTGTCCATTAGCCGCAAACGTTTGAAACCACGATTCAAATTCTTTGCTTGTATGTACTCGTTTAAACGTATCGTACGCTTGTTTCCATTGTTTCGCGAGAGTAGGCGCTAGCGGAAATCCTTCTTTGGCGTACTGAATGGCAGGCTGCAGTACTTGAGAAAGAGGCAGTTTGCCAAATCGCTTCGATAAAGCAGCCCAAGCAGCCGGAGCCCCGGGAACCGTAACGGGAATCATTCCGTATTTAGGAATATCTCTGTATCCTTTTTCCTTTAGCGCATCAATGGAAATAGACTGGGGAGAAGGTCCGCTAGCGTTTAGTCCATACAGCTGATTATTTGTCCAAACAAGCGCAAACGCGTCTCCTCCGATTCCATTAGATGCGGGCTCTAATACAGTAAGGCTCGCAGCTGTCGTGATTGCTGCATCAATGGCATTGCCGCCTTTTTTTAAAATATCAAGGCCTGCCTGCGCTGGGAGCGGCTGAGATGTAGATACCATTCCTTTTTTTGCATAAACAGGAACTCGGTAAGATGGATGTGGATGATAATGCGGATCATAGGTCATAAAAGCGCTCCTTTTTTAGATATTTAAATTTTCTAAATAATGTAACTTCTTTATTTTACCATATTCATAACGCATCGGCTTTTTTATCTTAGAATGACATGACTCCTTTTACCTAAAATTGGTATACTGATAGAGTACAAGAATCGCCAAGGAGGATGATGTATGAAAAAAGTAAAAGCTGCCCTTCCACTCGCTGTTTCTTTAGCACTTGGGCTTCAAGCACTTCCTATGTCCACTTCACCTGTTCAAGCTGAAGCAGCGGCGAATGCTGCTCATCATTCAGCAAAAGTTGAAGTCAAACGAGCAAACGCATTTTTAACGAATGTCGCCAACGGCAAAACAAAAGAAGCTAAGCGCCATTTTTCACGCAGCCTGCAGTCCAAAATGAGTGAAGACAACCTAAAAACATGGTGGTCAGCTCTAACGGCTCAGCTTGGTGCTGTAAAAAAGATTGGGACAGCTGTACAAGGTGAAGTCAATATGGTTCATCGAAATATAGAAATCCCAATTGAATTTGAACACGTATCAGCTACTTTAACCGTTCGATTTAGTCAAAATCGTCAAATTGATGATTGGCGAATCGTACCGGAGGAGCGCCAGTTTTCGTTTTCCACACCGCCTTATGACACCCCTAAGAACTACAGTGAAAAACAGCTTTCAATCGGCAAAGCACCTTACGAACTTCCAGCAACGCTTACTCTTCCAACACGTTCAAAACATCAAAATGTACCCGTTGTCATATTCGTTCACGGATCAGGACCTTCTGATCAAGATGAAACGTTTATGAGCTTAAAGCCGTTTCGAGATCTGGCTTCTGGACTGGCTTCTCAAGGAATCGCCGTTTTACGCTACAACAAGCGTACATACGAACATACAGCTAAAATGTCCGGTGAAAATAAAATAAACGTCGACGATGAAACAACGGATGATGCCGTACTCGCAGTGGAAGCAATGGCGAAACAAAAAGGCATCGACAGCCGCAATATTTTCATACTAGGACACAGTCAAGGCGGCATGATGATGCCCAGGATTTTAAATCACACGCCGGATAAAAGCGTGCGCGGCTCTATTTTACTTGCTGCACCAAGCCGCACACTTCCAGAGTTAATGCTTGAACAATTTGCCTATCTTGTATCGCTGAATCAGCTTCCGAAAGAGCAGCTTGCTTTTTTCCAGCAGCAGTTTGCCATTTTACAAGACCCAAGCTTTTCACCAGCTCAGCCGCCAAAAGAATTTCTGCTTGGCACGCCTTATTTTTGGTATGACGTAGCTCACTGGCACCCTGCAGAAGTCGCAAAATCTCAGGACACGCCTCTGCTTCTTTTACAAGGAGCACGTGATTATCAAGTAACGACCGAAGATTTTGAAGGCTGGAAACAAAGCTTATCTCAGCGTTCCAACACTTCTTTTAAGCTTTATCCAAAGCTCAACCACTTTTTCACAGAAGGAACTGGTGAAAAAAGCACGCCCGATGAATATGCTGTTTCAGCCAACATTCCTTCTTATGTCATTGATGATATTGTCAAATGGGTTCGTGAAACACAAAAGTAAAGAAACAAGGCGCTGTTTTATCAGCGCCTTGTTCTCTTATTCATTAAACCTGCCCATTACAACCGTACTATAGTACTTGCCGTCAGACAGCATCTTGTCATTTTTTAATACTCCTTCCATTTCAAACCCGAATTTTGTATATAAATCAATCGCTTGTTTATTGGTCTCTAGCACATTCAGCGTTATTTTCTTCATGCCCGCGCTATCTGCCCATCGTATGGACTGCTGTAAAAGCTCTTTGCCAATTCCATATCCCCACCATTCTTTTGCGATGCATACGCCAAACTCTACTTTGTGGGCAAATCGTTTCAAGTCATTACCTTCGCATCTTGAAAACCCGACAATTTCATTATGTACACTTGCTACCAAAAATAAGTTTCGTTTACTTTCTGTGTCACGTTGAATAAGTTTTTTAAAATCGGATTCGTCCATATACCCTTCTCCTGGTTCACGATCTAAGTTTTCCGTTTCTCCGTCTAGCTGAACTCTAAGGTGAGACAGTTCGTGTGCATCGCTCGTGGCAGCTGAACGAATAATGTACTTAAGTCCTTTTACATGGTAAATCTGC
>NZ_JBFULJ010000119.1:0-8278 GCF_056400385.1 Priestia sp. P5_B4 | reverse complement strand
GCTGTAGAGTGTTCCATCTTTTTCAATTCTTTCTAGCATGTAACGCTCAGCTGCTTGATAACCAAGCTTGTGGATGTAAGAAGGTAAAGAAGCCAGCTGTTTTAAATGGTCGACTAAAAAAATAGAAGCGCGTGATTCTTGAGCAGTTTCCTTCGATTCCTGTTTCTGTTCTCTTATATCTAAATGAGAAAGAGAAGGTGTATGTCTAGAAGTAAGTGAAAATTTTTTGTTTCCTGCTATCATCATCGGAACGAAGTGAATTCTGGCATAAGTGCTTAATTCATAAAAGTTAAGCGGTACATAGGTAGGCACGAGTAAAAGAGAAAGCGGGAGGTAAAATAGCTTTGGCCACTCGTATAAACCGTTAACAGAAAGCATCCATCTTGTGAGAAAATGAGCGCGCGAAATGCCTCCCGAATCTATAATATATCTTTCTGCTTTTCGCAAAATCCGGTCGTTTTTTTGGTAATACCCTGAATATAAAAGAGCTGTATAAGCTTGAATAGTGGCGGATAAGTTATGTTCTTCATCATCAAACAACGTCCAAAGACCATCTTCATTTTGAAGGGAAACGATCCGTTCGGTTAATTGTTTAATCAACACTTCTTTATCTAAATCAAAGGTGCGAAGAAGCATAATTAAAAACGCATCAGGCATAACGCCTGTTTCAAAACAGTAGCGAAATGACCCGTCATTTTTTTGTGTTGGACGCAGATAGGCGATTCTTCGCTGAATCTCTAGCTGAACTTCCTTTAGCAATATGATCACCTCTTATGATAATGCTTTTCAATCTTTCGACCTGTTTCTTTATAACTGTATTCAAAGGAAGAGAGTTCTATGAGAGGAGAAAGTTGCAAAGAATAGAGCGCTTGCTGCACAATAAAGGTACTGGAAAATTGGAGTGATAGAAGTGAAAGAAATACAGGTAGAAGTCATTCAAGGACGAGGCTCTTACCGAGAGCTTGGTGAAATGCAAGGAAAATTACATAAAGGAACAAAGCTGTTTAAAAATCATCAAAAAAGAAGAAAACGTTCATTACGAAGCTATCAAACGATAGCAAAAGAAGCTCGTCATTATTACGACTTATTTGCTCGTGGACTGTGGGATGAGCTAGTGGGCTTAGCAGAAGGCTTAGATTGGCCTCTTGAAGACGTTATTCATGAATACAGCGGGTATCAGCAAGAGTGGAAAAAAACAGGATGTTCGGCTCTTATGCAGCACGGCGTGTATGTACGAAACTACGATTATCATCCTAAAACGTACGAAGGTCGATTTTTGCTTTTTCAGCCAAATGAAGGATATGCAAGCGTCGGATTTGGAACGAGAATGATTGGGCGAATGGATGGAATGAATGAAAAAGGACTGGCAATTGGCTATCATTTTGTTAATCGCCGCCGTCAAACAAACGGATTTATTTGCTGTACGCTCGCTCGGTTTATTTTAGAAACATGTGAAACGACAGAAGAGGCTATTGCTATTTTAGAAAGAGCACCGCATCGTCATGCGTTTAATTATTCCATTTATGACCGCAGCGGGCAGGGAGCAGTAGTCGAAGCATCTGGACGAGGCGTTCATGTACAAAGAGGGACGATGATGGGGTGTACGAACCATTTTAATCAGCTGGTCGAAGAAAATCGTCATCATTTGGTAGAGTCAAAGGAAAGGCTCGATCATATTCGAGATCATATTGAAAAAAAGCTATCGCCTCTTGAAGCTTTTTCTTTATTTAATGAAGATGAATAYGGTATTTTTAAAGAAGATTATCGGAATTCTGCTGGAACGCTTCATACAGTAGCATATGTACCGGAGACGCTGCAAGTCATTGTGGGGATTGGACGAAAAGCAAAGCCTCTCATTTTCTCGTTTGAAGATTGGGTGAAAGGAGAACAATTAACTATAACGAAAATAAAAGGAACGGTAAATACAGATGAACCATTTCCGTTTCAGTAAGGAGCAGCATAATGAGAATTGTAACGAATCAAGAGATGTATCAAGTGGATGATTATATGATGATTACAATTGGGATGAGTGAAGAGTCCCTTATGGAAAATGCCGGGCAGGCTGCTGCCAACGCGCTGAGTGAGCGAATCAAAAAACATGAAAACATAGGGCTGCTTATAGGAACGGGAAACAATGGAGGAGACGGCTTTGTTATTGCCCGTGCTTTGAAGTCAAAAGGCTATGAAGTTGACGTCTGGGTAGTTCCTGCACGGGAAAAAATAAAAGGCGCGGCTAAAAAAGCCATGATCATCTATGAAAATGCTGGGTTCACGTGGCAATCGGCTGGAGACAACTTCTCTGTGAAAAAGTATACGGTTCTTATTGATTGTTTATTAGGTATAGGCGTAAAAGGCAGTATCAAATCTCCTTACGATGACATTATAAAAAAAATAAACGATTCTAATGCTTACATATACAGCATCGATGTCCCAAGTGGAGTAATGGAACAGAAGCAAGGGCTTACGGTACGTGCAGATGCTACGATTACGCTTCAGCAGCCGAAAGTCACGGCATTTACATACCCGAGTAAAGAAAGTTACGGTGAATTGATTGTAGTAGATATCGGTATTCCGCCGCTAGCAATTGAAAAAAGTTCATCTCTTAAGGAAGTATGGTCAACTCAGCATATTAAACAATCTTTTCCCATTCGAAACGCTTCGTCTAATAAAGGTACACATGGAAAAGGAATCGTAATAGGAGGTTCGCTTCAAACACCCGGAGCGCCGATGCTAACGTCAAAAGCAGCGCTCACAAGCGGAGCGGGACTTTTAACGCTTGCGCTTCCGAGCGATATTCATGCGATTGCAGCTGCTCACATGCTGGAAGTGATGTATAAACCATGTCCAAGCAAAGATGGATTTTTTGCAGGCGAGATGCCTTTAGAAGCAGGGAAGTATGATGCAATTGCAGTCGGACCAGGGCTTGGGAGAACCAAAGAAACGAAGAAAGTCGTCGAACAAGTGCTTCACCAGCCGGTTTCTGTTGTGGTGGACGCCGATGCTCTTTTTCATCTTCCCCATTTAGAAAAAGAAGTAAAAGAAAGAGAACATGCAACGATTTTAACGCCTCATCCGGGAGAAATGGCAAGGCTCGTGGACACAACAATCGCCGAAGTAGAAGCAAATCGATTTTCAATAGCTAGGCAATACGCAGTAGAACATGGTGTGTACCTTGTATTAAAAGGTCCAAACACGATTGTTACAACACCTGACGGAAAACAATACGTAAATACCACTGGAAACGCGGGACTTGCAAAAGGCGGAACGGGTGACACGTTAACAGGGATCATCCTCGCTTTTATTATGCAGCATGATTCTCTTCAAGAAGCAATCAGCAATGCGGTATATGTTCACGGAAAAGCAGCGGATGTGCTGCTCGATCAGGGGCATACAATGATGGATATGTTAGCAAGCGACGTTATTTCTGCACTGCCGGCAGTCTTAGGGCAGCTGAGTGAGAAGTAATTTCTTCTAGATTATTAAAATTTGTTGACAAATTCCTTCAAAAAGTTGTCAAAACTCTTTGTAAATGATAACGTTATTTTACGTAAGATTTTACATAGAAAGAAAGTGATGTTGTGTACTACTCAATGAGACCAAGAGGTATTCATTTAGCTGTGCCTACACTTTTCTTCCTTATCACAGTCGTGTTATTTGCGATGATGCAGTTTGGTTTTTATTTGGACTCCAGCATTCTTCGTAAAATTTGGGTCATCGTTATGGCTTTATTGCCCATTGCTGGACTAATCACCGCTATTAAAGGTAGAAGAGGAAGCGCAAAGCCGTGGTTAATTATAGGGAATGTGATTCTTATTTTAACCGTTACAATAATGAGCGTACAGGCTATTATTTACTAAACAAAAAACGTGTKCGCCAAATAGGCGGACACGTTTTTATTAGGAAAGAGAAACGATTTGCTTGGTTACATAGGCAGCTTCTCCTGCGATTACCACACCATACGTATTCTCTGTTTTTGTAATTTCTACATGAACGAAGCCATCTTTATCTATTTCCTGTCCTTGCTCAATGACAAATTGCCAGCGGCCGTTATCTTGCTGGTCCACATATCTCGCATAATAGGCGCCCATTACGCCTGATGCTGTTCCAGTTAAGGCGTCTTCTACCGTACCTGAAAATGGTGAAGAGAAATGTCTTCCGTGCATATGAGCTTCTGAGTGAATCGTTTCAAAACAAAAGGGATGAATAGATGCTTTTGGCATATCTGTTAAAATATGAGGAAAATCTTCTTGATTAGGCTTCATCTTTTTACAGGCATCTAAATTTTTTAAAGGTACAATAAGCGTCCAGTTCCCTGTACTTCCATATACAATAGGCAGTCTTTGATCAAGGTCATCAATATGAAGATTAAGAGCTTTTGCCAGTTTTTCTTTTGAACCTGAAAACGGATGAAACTGCGGAGAAGCTTGACTCATGGTGATAACAGGTTGTCCGTTTCTATTCTGTACAGTCATCGGCAAAATTCCAGCATTTGTTTCCACTGTAAATGTAGTTTTTGGAAGTTTGTTTTTACTGTGTAAAGCATAAAGAGAAGCGACGGTCGCATGACCGCACAAATCTGCTTCTTGTCCGGGTGTAAAATATCGAATTCGTAAATCAGCGCGGGAAGACTTCATGATAAAAGCCGTTTCGTTAAACTGTACTTGATAAGCAATCATCTGCATTTCTTCAGCTGAAAAATCATCTCCATTAAACACAATTCCTGCAGGGTTTCCTTTATTAGGGCGCGTACTGAACGCATCGTATTGATAAACAATCGCTTCTTTCATAGAAATTACCTCCATTTTTATATCATTGTATGAAAGCTTTAACCAGTGTTATTAAATGATCGGCTATTAAAATAGTGAAATACCTGAACGTTAGAATAAAAAAGCAGCAGTTTTTACCTGCTGCTTTTCACTTCGCAAAACTATTTCTGCATCGCGGCATTTATTCCTTCTTTTCTAACTTCTAGCATATGAGTAGCTTTTTTATCAATATCTTTAGCTGTATCGGAAGAAATGACGCCTACGCTGCTTAAGTCATAGGCAAGACTTGTAACAAGCAGTTGCTCTCTTTGTGCTAGTGTGCCGTATGTAAGTGCAGCGGTTTTAACTTGAATGCCACTCATATTTAATTCATCAGTAGAAGAAGCTGCATCGTTTTTTGCGGCTATTGCTTCTTGATAAAGAGAATCATATCCTCCAAACCCCACTTGGGCAATTAGAAAATTATAAATGTCATCGGCCGATTTTTTAGAAGGCTGGAAAAAAGCTCTTTGAAATTTATTGCGTGGTAAAAAGTTTAGTGCCGCCTGTCTTCCGTCTTCATAAATTTTTTCTTGTATTTCTTTCGTCGCTTTTTCGTCGTTTTTTTTCTGCGCTGCATCTAGCTGTTTGCGATATTTTTGAATAATGACTCCGTCCTGCTGATTGTTTCCCTCTTTGAAAGTAGCCGCGGCTTGTGGAACATCTGACGTTGCTAGAGTCTCAGCAGCGTTCTCTGAAGAAGAAAAGAACGTATTTTTGACAAAAATAAGTGCAAAGATCAGCAAAATAAACCATAAAAACCTGAATTTCTTAAACAAAATGTTCACCTCTGTATAATATTTCTAAATTATGTAAAACAACATGGGCCAGTATACAACAATTTTAGTGTTTTTTTACATATTTACTCAAAAATAAGAAAATAGTAAGAGGTGGTTTTATTAATCTAATAGATATATAGGTTCATTGTTATGGTTCTAAAGAAACCATTGATTTATTTGTACTGATTCACATAATCGAATATGTTTTTGCTAATAAGGCTTAAAGTGACAAGGATAAAAAGCGTTCGGACGTACGTCACGCCTTTTGATAGAGCGACATTTGACCCGACAAAAGAACCCGCGATCATCGCAAACCCCATAATTAATCCGTAAGAAAATACAACAGAATCGAAATATAAAAACACAAGCAAAGCACCTAAGTTACTGCCGAAATTTAAAAATTTTGCGCTGCCTGCTGACTGCAGGAAATCAAATCCCATAAATAAAAAAGCAAATAAAATAAATGAACCTGTGCCTGCTCCTAAAAATCCATCGTAAAAGCCAATAATAAAAATAAGTGCGGTAAAGAAAATAAGTTTCTTAATAGACAGCGGCTTATACGTAGACGTGGTGCCCCAGTTTTTTTTGAAGATTGTATAAATAGCAACTACAACAAGGAGAATCAAAATAACAGGTTTCAAAAAAGCGGAGGATAGAAAATGAACGGTGATTGAACCTCCTAAAGAACCAATAAATACAAAAGGAAACCATTTACCTACGACGCGAAAATCGACTTTTCCGGATTTGACAAATCGAATGGTACTCGTTAATACGCCCATCGTTCCGGCTAACTTATTTGTAGCTAAGGCAGCAGCGGGAGGCAGGCCTAAAAATAAAAGGGCAGGCGTTGAAATTAAACCGCCTCCGCCAACTACAGAGTCAATGAATGCGGCTAAAAAACCAAATAGTAAAAGCAAAAGAACAATCTGTAAACTTAATTCTTCCATAAAGCACCTTCCTCATGTCATAATATATAGTGACTACTTAAATAGTAACTATATAAAAAGCAGTTGTAAATATGTAAATGATGAAAATTTCAAATAACTTAAAAAACAGGGAGGTTTCCTTTATGGAAAATATTATTCAGCAGCTGCAGTCGCTTGGATTTAATCAGTATGAATCAAAAGTATACGTGGCACTTGTCAAAAAAGGATCTTCCACTGCTTATAGCATTAGTAAACATTCAGGTGTGCCAAGAGCGCGTGTATACGATATTTTACAAACACTAGAGGAAAAAGGCATKGTGTTAAAAGAAGAGAGTAATGATGGCACCCAGTACACATCGCTGCCCGTCGATGCTTTTTTGCATTCGCTGCAAAAAAAATGGCACGAAACGTATGAAGACGTTAGCGAAACGCTTAAACGTCTTGAAGCTGCAGAGTCTATAGAAGAAAGCCGGGTTATGACGATGAAAGGAGAAACAGCCATTCTTGCTTTTTGTGAGTCGCTATTGTTAAAAGCAAAAAATAAAATTGTCATCTCGCTTTGGCCCGATATTTATAATGAGTTGAAGCCTCTTTTATTACAGCTAAGGGAGAGCGTCACACTAAAAGGAATTGTGTTTGAACAAGATGAAGCGATGGAGGAATTTGACCGGCACCGCCATACAAGCTATACCGAAAACATTGGGAATCAAAACTGGTTTATTATATCTGTTGACAGCAGTGAAATGATTTATGGTCATAAAGAAATGGCGTACTATACAAATAACCCAGTCAACATTAGTTTACTTGAAAATTATATTTGGCATGATATTCTCGTTAACAGACTTGTAGAAAAAAGTGATAGAGAAATGGACAGGTGGATCGAAAAGGAAAGAGAAAGTTTTTTTGCGTAGAAAAGAGACTTAGACATAACGAAATCACCTCCATCGAAAGACGAACAAACGGGATAAATGATCTAGTATGAATGGCTTGTTACATCGCAGTTAATTTCCGTGCAAGGCTTCGCTTTCCGCGTGCGGCCGATGAGCCTCCTCGTCGCTTACGCGCCTATGGGGTCTCATCTGTTCCGCTTTCCCCGAAGGAGTCTTCGCATTGCCCTCCAATTAACTGCTGGAAGCAGCCACCATGCATGAAAGCTACGTTCATCTTACCAACAGAAAAATCCGAACAAAGTTGATGCTCCATTAAGAGTCTCGAGTCCTCGTTCGGATCTTCCTTCAATTAAAATATTTTTGTTACAGCCTCTTTATATTAAAAAGTTTGGGCAAGTTTTTTTGCTTCTGCTATTCCTTTTTCTTTAATTTCTTGGGCTTTATCTGGTATTGCGTTATGCCCTTCCACAAAAATGCCGTCTAACGAAGGTACTCCGAAGAAATTCATCATAATCCCAATATAACGATGCCCCATTTCCATATCAGCTGCAGGGCCTTCAGAATAAATGCCTCCGCGCGCTTGAATATGAAGCGCTTTTTTATCCGTTAATAGCCCAACCGGACCCTCTGCCGTGTATTTAAATGACTTACCCGCTACGGCTACAGAGTCTAAATAGGCTTTCATAACCGGTGGAAACGAAAAGTTCCACATAGGCGTTACAAAAATATATTTGTCCGCTGATACAAACTGTTCGCTCAATTCTGCAAGGCGATTGACCTTCTCCTGTTCATGGGAAGAAAGTTCAGAGCCAGACTGAAGTTTGCCCCAGCCGCTAAATACATCCGCATCAATATGAGGGATATTTTCTTTATAAAGG
>NZ_JBFULJ010000118.1:0-8301 GCF_056400385.1 Priestia sp. P5_B4 | reverse complement strand
ATAAAAGGCTATTCCCTCTTATCACCTTTCACGGAATTAAGCAGTAGTTGTTTCAGTTTCAACTGCTGTTTCTTCACCTTGTTTAGCTTCTAGAATAGCATCAGCAACTTTAGAAGTTAAAAGTTTAACAGCACGAATTGCATCATCGTTTGCAGGGATTACATAATCAATTTCGTCTGGATCACAGTTAGTGTCTACGATACCAACGATTGGAATGTGTAATTTTTTAGCTTCCGCTACTGCAATACGCTCTTTACGAGGGTCAATGATGAATAATGCATCTGGAAGTTGTTTCATATCTTTAATGCCGCCTAAGAATTTTTCAAGACGCTCTAACTCTTTTTTAAGTTGAACTACTTCTTTCTTAGGTAGTACTTCGAAAGTACCGTCTTCTTGCATTTTTTCGATATCTTTTAAACGTTTGATACGTTTTTGGATAGTTGAGAAGTTAGTTAATGTACCACCTAACCAACGTTGGTTAACAAAGTACATACCAGCGCGAGCTGCTTCTTCTTTAACAGAATCTTGAGCTTGTTTTTTCGTACCTACGAATAAAACAGTACCGCCGTCTGCAGCTAATTCTTTAACGAATTTGTACGCTTCTTCTACTTTCTTAACTGTTTTTTGAAGATCGATAATGTAGATGCCGTTACGCTCAGTGAAGATATATTTCTTCATCTTTGGGTTCCAACGGCGAGTTTGGTGACCGAAATGTACACCAGCTTCTAGTAATTGTTTCATTGAAATTACTGACATGTGTTTTTCCTCCTAATGGTTTTAAGTCTCCTCCGCTCATTTCATCTTCAKCCGAAACTACAAAAAGTAGCACCATCAACCGAATCAACAAGCGTGTGTAATAACACCAAAAACAAATATAGCACACTCCTTTTTCACAAGCAAGCGTTTCATTAAGTTTATTGATGAAATTTCAATAATAATTCAATTTCAGTTTTCCCTCTGTGTAAATGTTTTGCAATTTCTTCAATTGTTAAACCTTTCCCTTTTGAATAAACAGAAAATTCTTTTATCTCTTCATCTGACAAATCTTGAATTTGGTCTGTAGTTAATTCATCAAAAGGTGTGCGTATATGCTTCTGATTTTCTTCTATAGAAAGAAGTTCATGCAGCGACTGGGACGGCTCACTTTTTAGATCCACCCTTTGAACAGGCACGTCTTCTTCATCTACCAAAGGTGATTTTACGCTGCTTTTTTCCGCTTCCGAAGAAAACGAAGTGGAACGCTCTCGAAGCTGCCTTAAAAACTGCTCGTTTTGTTCTTGAAATTCAGCCAGATATGAACTCATCGCAGCTTCCATTTTATTTATATTTTGCTGGTGCAAGCGTTCAATCCTTTTCACTTTGGTCACTTGCATATATAAAAGAATAATGCAAAACAGTGATAGACCATGAATTAAAAAACTAACTATGAGTAAAAACCCCATCCTTTTACCTCTTTGCTAAATTATTTTACTTAAACTCGTACGCATTTTAAACAGCGCTTTCGAATGAATTTGAGAAATACGTGAAGTAGATAGCCCTAACAGCTGTGCGATTTCTGTAAAAGTTAACTCTTCTTTATAGAATAATGAAACAACGAGCTGCTCTTTTTCATTTAGCTGCTCGATAACTTCAGCAAGCTCTTGATATCGTTCTTCGTTAATTAGCTCCTCTTCAGGAGAGAGCGTTTTTTCATCTTTAATCGTATATTTTTGTTCTCCATCTTCATACTCTTTCGGCTGTTCTTCCATTGACAACACGTTAGCCAAAAAGCCTTCATTCATCGTATGAACGACATCTGCTTCTGTCATGCCTACTTCTTTTGCAACCTCACTTGGTGCAACTCTGCGCAAGTACCTTTGTTCAAGTGCTTCTGTTGCTTGCTCAATCCTTTTCGTCTTTTCCCTTGCGCTTCTTGATAACCAATCTTCTTTACGAAGCCCGTCTATTATCGCCCCTCGAATTCGAAAAGACGCATATGTATCAAACTTTAAGTCTCTACCGTAATCAAACTTTTCCAAAGCATCGTAAAGACCGATTAACCCTAAACTACGAAGCTCTTCTTTATGAATATTCTTCGGCAGCCCCACGCTAATCCGCTGAACGTGATAGTTAACGAGCGGCATATACTTTTTAACAAGCATGTTTCCCGCATGTGAGTCTTTCGTCTCTATCCATTCCTGCCAAATTTTATGTTCTTCAACTTCTTGTATACTTTTCAAGGGTCTTTCAACTCCTTTTTATAGCGCTATTAAACAGTCAGAGCGCGCTTTATATCGTTTTTATCCCTTCGTTAATCGTACGAACCTTTAAAATAGCCGTTTGAGGATCAAATTCAATTGTGCGTCCGTTGTGTCCTCCTGTAGCTTTTGCTGCAATTTCTACACTGTTTCTATGCAGCTCTCTCTCTACTGCTTGAACATTTCGAAGGCCAATTCGCATGACATCATTTCTTGGTTCAAATTGAAACATCTGCGCGCCTCCTGCTATTTTTGCTTTTAACAATTTTCTATGTGCGCCTTGTTTAATCAACATATTTATCAAATCAAAAATGGCTGTATCTGCATATTTTGCTCTATTAAAAGGACATTTAGCTCCGCTTGAATCCGGAAGCATCACATGGGCGAGCCCAGCTACTGAGTGAATAGAGTCATAAACGACAACTCCTACACATGATCCTAATCCCGCTGTTCGAAGCACTGCGGGTGCATGTGTAACATTCATCTCGGCAATTCCTACCTTAATCACTTGTTTATCATCTCTCACGATTCTTCAACTCCTAGAACCTTCAGCGTGATATCCATTATTCGTTTGGCTCACTGGAGGTGGTCTTCTAAAGAGAGCACTTTAGGTAAATTTAGAAGAACAATTAAACGGCTATCTACTTTAACGACTCCGTTTAAGTATTCTACAGCCGTTCCTTCAACTGTTTCAGGCACTGAAGCAATCGTTTTTTCATCAATATCCACTACATCATTTGCCGCATCGACAATCAAACCTACTTCTACATCATTAAGACGAACCATAATAATACGTGTCAGCTCATGGTTAAGCTGTTCTTGCAAGTTAAAACGAGTGCGCAAATCAATAATCGGTGTAATAACACCGCGAAGGTTAATAACACCTTTTACATATTCTTTCACTCCAGGAACGCGTGTTATGTGCTGAATCTTTTCAATCGACTGCACTTCTTCTACTGAGATTCCGTACTCCTCGTCTCCTAATTGAAACACAATAATTTTCATGCCTTTCTTCCTTTCTTTTTACAGCATTTGTTATTTAATCAAAGCGTTGCAATCAATGATAAGTGCTACTTGTCCATCCCCTAAAATCGTGGCTCCTGAAATAGCAAACACATCCGGCAGATAATGACCTAGAGATTTTAAAACAATTTCCTGCTGACCGATAAAAGAATCAACAATTAGCCCAGCGGTCTTTTCTCCTTTTTTCACGATGACTACTGAATAATGATCACCTTGTACTGAGTTAGGCACAGTGAATAGTTCTTTTAAATCAAGAAGAGGAATAATGGTTCCTCGAAAGTCAATAACCTTTTGACCGTGTACATGCATGACCTCTTTGGGCTGAACAATAGCTGTTTCAATAATCGAAGAAAGCGGCAAGGCATAGCGCTCTTCACTCATTTGCACGAGTAAAGCAGAAATGATAGACAGAGTGAGGGGCAGTTGAATAGAAAAACGCGAACCGTATCCTTCGTTAGAATCGATCGTTACAGAACCCCCTAGCGATTCAATCGTGTTTTTCACGACATCTAAACCTACTCCTCGTCCGGAAACATCTGAAATTTGCTCAGCCGTCGAAAAGCCCGAAGCAAAAATGAGCTCGTACACTTGTTTATCCGTCAGCGTTTCAGCTGTTTTCCCATCAATAATTCCTCGATCCAACGCTTTTTGCAGTACCTTTTCACGATTGATGCCCGCCCCGTCATCTTCTAAATCAATAAAGACATGATTTCCGCTATGATAAGCTTTAAGGCGAATCGTTCCCTTTTCATTCTTTCCGTTCTCTAAGCGTGCTTGAGGCATTTCAATTCCGTGGTCAACGGCATTTCTTAATAAGTGAACAAGCGGATCTCCAATTTCATCAATGACGGTCCGGTCCAGCTCTGTATCAGCTCCGACAATTTGAAGTTCAATTTGTTTCCCTAAATCTTTTGAAAGCTGTCTCACCATACGGGGAAAACGATTAAAAACGGTTTCTACAGGCACCATACGCATATTTAAAATAATCGTTTGCAAGTCTCCCGAAATACGAGACATCCGCTCTACCGTTTCGTCTAATTCGCTATTATTCAATTCTTTTGATATTTGTTCTAACCTGCCTCTATCAATAACTAGTTCTTCAAACAAGTTCATGAGACTGTCCAAACGGTCAATATTAACTCGAATCGTCTTGTTATTTGAGGGCTGTCTTTTCTCTTCAACAGGCGATTTTGAAGGGGCTGACACGGTAAATTCCTGTATGGCTGCTGCTACTTCTGGTGAAACAAGCTCCTCCATTTCTGTCTCCTTTTTTACGGGGACCGCAGCAATTTTCACACTTTCTACTTCAGAGACTTCCATAATGCTCGCCTGCAGCTTTTCTTGTGATTCGTTTGTTACTAATATAACGATAAAAGATGATTCGAATTTTTCTTGTTCGATATCTTGAACAGTTGGCGCTGACTTAATGACGTCTCCTGCTTGCTCTAACACATCAAATACCATATAAGCGCGTGCAGCTTTTAATAAGCAGGTGCGTTCAAGCTGTACGGTTATTTCAAACGCGTTAAACCCTTGGTCTGCTGTTTGGCTGAGCAGCGTTTGTACTAATTCATCGTACTCAATGGAAGAAGCTGCATGCTGTGCTACGGGTTTCTCTGCTACAATACGCTGCAGCTTTTGAACAAGCAATTTGACATCAAGCTGACCATCCCCGCCTTCAGAAATAGATTGAACCATTATTTCTAGCGCATCGACTGATTCAAACAAAGCATCAAGAACTTCCGTATGAACGTCGAGTTGGTGATTTCGAACAGCATCTAACACGTTTTCCATTTTGTGAGTTAATTGTGCTAAATCATCAAATCCCATTGTTGCAGACATACCTTTTAACGTATGAGCAGACCGAAAAATTTCGTTTACATAGCCAAGATCATCGGTATTTTTTTCAAAACGCATTAGCTGGTCATTAACGTTTTGAAGATGTTCCCTGCTTTCTTCAATAAACACTTCTAGATATTGATTCATATCCATCGTAACTTTCCCTCCTATTTCTGTGCGTAGCGAGAAATAAAGCTTCCAACGTTTCGCAACGGTTCAATATAATCAACAAGTTTTGTAGAAACGGCTGATTTGGGCATCCCATAAATGACAGCTGTTTCTTCCGATTCAGCCAATATAAGCGCGTCTTTATTTTTCTTTAAATCAATAACCCCTTCCGTTCCATCCGCCCCCATTCCTGTCAACACAATAGCAAGTTTTTGATAACCTAAAATTTTACTAATCGACTGAAACAAACGATCCACTGAGGGGCGGTGTCCCTTTACAGGTGAAGAAGTATCTAAACAAATGCTAAGCTGTCCTTTTTTCTCTACAACCGTCATATGAAAACCTCCAGGCGCAATATAAGCACATCCTGAGCGAACGATTTCATTGTCTTTTGCTTCCTTCACTTCAATAGCAGCTAACTGATTTAGTCTAACCGCTAATGATTTTGTAAAATTTGGAGGCATATGCTGCACAATGAAAATAGGTGCGTTTATGTCTTTTGAAACAGTTGATAATACTTCTTGCAGCGCACGCGGTCCTCCAGTAGAAGTGCCAATACAAATCATTTTGTTCACTTTCGTCCCCATCTGGAGGTTATATACACTGCTGTTTTGCACGTGCTGATGACTGCTTGAAGATATGTTGGCTTTACTAGCAAGCAATAGTTTAGAGATAAGCTCATCTTTCACTTTGTGTAAGTCCAGCGAAATAGCTCCCGAAGGTTTAGCAACAAAATCAACTGCGCCGTACTGCATAGCGGTCAGCGTATTTTCAGCACCTTCTATTGTTGTACTCGATAACATGACAACAGGAAGGGGCTTCACACGCATGAGCTGTTTTAACATATCTAAGCCATTCATTTTGGGCATTTCAATATCAAGTGTCACAATGTCTGGCGACAGCTCGAGCGCTTTTTTTAACCCTTCTTCACCGTTACGTGCGGTACCCACAACGTGAAAACGACTGTCACATGCTAAAAAATCGCCGATTAGTTTTCGCATAAATGCAGAATCATCTACAATAAGCACCTTTATTTCATTCACTCTAATTTCCTACCTTTCAAGAAAAAATCGTTTGAGGCGCCGAATAAACATTCCCTCGTTTTTAGCCGTTATCCTATTGTCTTGAGGAATAAGAATACTCACCATTTCTATTAGTGATATACTCGCTTTAGATGCTGGATTTTGAAGCAAAAAAGGCGTTTGGCGATTGACCGCTTTCTGGACAGCTTGATCGTTTGGTACAATACCTAATAGAGAAATAGATATGTTCAAAAACTGCTGAACAGCTTGGCTAAATCGTTCATACGTCTCATTTCCTTCTTTGTCAGAAAGCGTTTTGTTAATAATAAGACGAACCGGTGCTGATACAGAATAGGAAGCTGCTAGCTTAATAGCAGCGTAGGCATCTGTTATAGATGTAGGCTCTGGTGTTGTGACCACAATCATTTCATCTACAGCTTTTAAAAACTTAAGCACACTCTCTGACATGCCCGCTCCCATATCAAAAATCATATAATCATATTGATTTGTTAACGAATTCAATTCTTGTATTAAATGAGCAAGATCTGATGGAGACCATTCAAATACAGAGGAAATTCCTGTTCCACCAGCCACATAAGCTAAATTTTGAGGACCTTTTTTAACAATTTTCTGGATGGAAAGCTTTTTTTCTAGCAAATCCACCATCGTATATGAAGCAGTTTGCCCAATCAAAATATCAATATTTCCCATCCCTATATCCATATCAAAAAGAAGAACTCTTTGCTTTTGCTTCGTTAGCGCAAGAGATAAGTTTAATGATAGATTCGACTTTCCAACTCCTCCTTTTCCGCTTAACACGGCTAGTGTTTTACAATTCCTTAAAGAGCTTTGATGCTTCTTTAACACTTTTTCTCTTAAAACTGCTGCTTGATCATTCATCTTTCCAATCTCCAAACACATCGTCAATAAACTCTTTTATTTTAAATGCCGAAACATCTTCTGGTACATCCTGCCCATTTGTTGTAAAAGCAGCCCGCTTGCCGCAATGATATAACATATTTAAAAGCGAGCCTTTACGGGTAGTTTCATCTTGCTTCGTAAAAATCAAGTGATCAACAGGCAGACTAGCAAAACGTTCATATACAGCTTTCATATCTGATACTTTTGACGTTAGGGCTAAAACAAGAAACGTTTGCAACTCTTCTTGAAACGTAATAATTTTCTTTAAATCATTTACATATTGCTGTTCTAAAAAGTTACGGCCTGCTGTGTCAATAAAAATCACATCGTATGCTTCCGTTTCTAGCAAAGCTTTTTTAAAATCTGCTCCGTTATAACAAATCGTTAAAGGCGCATTCAAGATCGAAGCGTACGTCTTGAGCTGCTCAATCGCTGAAATTCTATACGTGTCAGTTGTAATAAATGCTATTTTTTGATTGTGTTCCAGGACACATTTTGCGGCCAATTTAGCAAGAGTTGTTGTTTTACCGACACCTGTTGGTCCTACTACACTTACATATTTTTTGAAAGGACCGCTCCATTCACTTGCTTTAAACTGATTGACAAACCAGCTCTTCGTCCACTCCATAAGTTGATTTGAGTTAGGGCGATGTAAGTAGTAGTACTCTAGCATAGGAGCCTCTATGCTTTTTAAAATAGCTTCGTCTATTTCTTGCAAACGCAAATAGGCAAACACATCCTCCACTGCTTTTGGATATGAACCTGAAGAAACCTTTGGCATTTGATTCATTTGTGAGACAAGAGTATTTAACTCACTGAGCTGCTGCTTCATAAAAGATTGATTATCTTCCATACTGGGTTCTGGCGGCGATGAATTCTTCTTTACGCTCCGCTTTTCTACGGAATCGACAGCTGCCAATACTTCTATTTTCGCCTTAGTAAATAAGCCAAGAAACCCTCCTGTTCGAATTTGTTTTGAATGTAAAATAACCGCTTCCTCACCTAAATCTGAACGAATGGCTTTCATAGCTTGCGGCATGGATGCTACTACGTATTTTTTTACTTTCATCAGATATCCACCACTCCAACAC
>NZ_JBFULJ010000117.1:0-8307 GCF_056400385.1 Priestia sp. P5_B4 | reverse complement strand
GTACAGCGCTGACCGGAATAAGAAAATGCTCCGCTTATAATATGTTTTGCTGCTTCTTGTAAATCTGCATCTTCACATACAATACCCGGGTCTTTTCCTCCAAGTTCTAGTACAAGAGGAATCATGCCTGCCTTTTTAGCTAATTGAGTACCCGTATTTGTTCCCCCGGTAAATGAAATCATGTTAATACCTTTATGTTCAACTAAATAATCCCCAATAACAGATCCGCGGCCCGTTACGACGTTTACAAGACCTTGTGGAATACCTGCTTGATGAAGAGCTTCAATCATCTTAATACCGCTGATCGCTCCTTGCGTTGCAGGTTTGAAGATAACTGCATTTCCTGAAATAAGCGCAGGCGCCAGTTTAGCAGCTGCTAAATTTACCGGATAATTAAAAGGAGGAATTGCGAGTACAACCCCTAAAGGTACGCGTTCAACAATAGCAACTTTAGACTTAGAACCGCCAGGAAAACTATCTCCCTTCATGCTTTCTCCGTTCATATGAAGGGCTTCTTCAACTGTATAGCGAATGAAATCTGCTGTGCGCACTACTTCATTCCTTGCATCTTTTAAGCTTTTTCCAACTTCTTTCATAATAATTTCGGCAATTTCACTCTGCATTTTTACCAGCTCATCCGCCCAGTTGTATAAATACTTGGCACGTTCTTGCAGAGAAATTTCTGTCCACCCTTTCTGAGCTTTTTGCGCGGCATGTACTGCTTCATCGACCTCTTCTTTTGTGATAGCCTGCACTTTTCCAATCACGTCATGACGGTATGGAGAAACAATGTCAATTGTCTGCCCTGATTTACTTTCTTTCCACTCACCGTTAAGATAAAAAGAATAAGTTGATACATTTAATACCGTTGTTGTCATAAAAAGTCCCCCTTAATAAAAGTGAAATTATTATCAAAATTTTCAGTCTTTTTTACGAATGAAAAATCTGTGAATATCTGAGCAAAAAGAATTCTAGATACATCCATTTCTATAACTTTTTATATCGCTTGTAACTTCCTTAAACTTGTTGCCTTTAAAGCAGCAGCTTTTCTCTTTTCGACTCAAAACCAAAGCATCATATAATTTAATGAATATTTTGTATTTTTAATATATATAAATTTCTTTCATTCGTACAATACAAAAAAGTTATCTCAACGATTAATAATGTTAATGATTTATGTCCCCCATACAAAAAAAATTTATGGCTTCCTACTTTTTTAGGGAAAATGGGAGTTTTAAGTTCCCTTGATTATATTTATTTTGAGGGAGATATTGAGGAGATGCACTACTCTTTTTGTTCTATGTGTTGAGAAAATAAAATAAGGGTATATAATAAATATAGGAAAATGAAGATAAAAGTAGAATATATATTCTAAAGGGAGGGATTTATTGTGATTGTTACTTTAGGTTTTGCGGCATCAATTATTGCTTTGTTTATGCTTTTTACTAATCGGACGTCCAATATCCCGGAAGAAATAATCCATGAAACCACAAATGTTAATAAAGAAGAGCAGTATATGTATTATATATAAAGCGTCTTAACAGACGCTTTTTTTGTTGCGCTTTTTACAAAGTCTATAGCGGTTAAAAACGGCCCTCACCTATCATTTATCTTTATTTGTCAGTACCTGATAGCCATAAATAGTTAAACAGAAACTAATAAATGAAGAAAAGATATGTTTTGGTTTAAAGTTAACTAACTTAAATAAGTCCAATCTTATGTTAACATGCCTAAATGTAATCGGATTATGCCTATGTCCGCAAAACAGAGTAAGCTCTGTTACTCCGTGAGTTATTTACAACCGGTGGAACAATCACAATTAAGACAGAGCACAGCTTCCAGCAAAACGTTTAAGAGCTAATTCTTTTTAAATGAAAATATCTGAATTCAAAATACGACAGACTTCGACACTATCTATTTGTTACTATATTTTTTAGGTTCTATTTTTAGATTGGAACCATTTTTACATAAATAATTCAATAATTTAAGCCTTTAAAATGACGTGGCAAGCGGAGGAAACTTAATGTGTTTCAAATGTAGACTACTGCTGATAAAGATAGAATTTATACGAAAAATGATGATGATGATTGCCCTAGAAGAAGGATTTACAAGTAGTAATACGATTAAAATCAGTCAGGATCTCGATGTATTGTTAAATCGGTTTGAAGCTACTTGTTAAAAAATGTTCGTTGATAACAGAAAAAGGATCTTTCGATAAGATCCTTTTTTGCTGTTGGTAGACAATTATTTGTTTCAAAAAAATGAAGGCTGATGTTATTTAGCAGTACATCTTGATCGCGCGTTCATACTCTATTTAATCATTCTGTGCTTCAAAAAAGTCCCACATCATTTTTGAAGCATTAGGACCTTTTGAATCAGTATCTGATCCATTGTCGTTTCCTCCTGACCATGCATGCCCCATATCCTCTACCATAATTTTTTTCATCCAGATTTTTTTTTCTGCATCTATGTAGTCAGACATTATGTAGCTATAATGATTTTCGTTGTCTTGTGACGTATAAAAAGCAGCATTTTCATGTAGGTTTATACCGAAATTCTTATATGTATAAATCCACTGCTGAATTAATGTAGACGCATTAATTGKGTTGACTGTTGTATCTGATTGACCGTGAAACGTAATGATGGGAACAGGCCGTGCATAAGGTCCCATTTTTTTATAAGCTTCATCACCGTCAAGTTCAGGATTTAGAGATCCATATAGCATGACTTCTCCAGCTGTGATGAGATCTACAGCATAAGCATTACTGCCTGCTGAATGAATGCCTACCGCTTTAAATACATCAGGATAAGCAATAGCCATCACATTTGCCATAAAGCCTCCAGCTGACATACCAGCAAGGTATATATTAGTAGAATCAATCGCATATTTAGCGGTTATGTGATCAATCATATCTTTTATTATGTCTGGCTCTCCATTGCCGCGAAACTGGTTATACTCATAAAACCAATTCCAGCACCCGTTGGAATTAGCAAAGTAATTCATCTGAGGATAAAGAACAATAAAGCCTTTTTCTTCCGCTAGCTTATTCATTTCCGTACCCGCAGCAAAATCATCTGCATCTTGTTGACATCCATGAAGCATAACGATTAATGGTACTTTACTTAACCCAGTATATGTACTTGGAACATATACCTTGTAGGTAAAGTAATCATCATAATTATACTCTTTCCAAATAGGACGAAAGAACGCACTCTGTAATTCTATTAAAAACGTTGAAGCGCTTAAAACTGGATTCATAAAAAAGGAACATAAAGTATTCACGAAGTTTACCCTCTCTCTATTTCTGATGTATACTCTCTATTTCGTTATATCACAAAATAATCCTTTTATTATGGCGCTGATCTTTTTTATATGCCTGTAATTATTTTCCTCTTCATGCTTTAGTCGTACAAATTCATAATGCAAAACTATAGAAAAAAGAATTCTATAGCAAGAACAGTCACTTAGTACGTTTAATACATGTATACGCGCGGAATACTAGAAAAGGACTGGCTATAAAAGCCCGTCCTTTTTTATGTTATCAAACGATTATTTATTTAACCAAAATTAAAAACTGATATTATTTGGCGGTACATTGTCTCCTTTGTCCTCTTTCTTGAGCTCAGATTCTATATATGAATCTTTAGAGGATTCTCCCATACGCCAATAAACAAGAAAGCTGATGGCAATACACCCTGCTACATAGAAAAAGAAAATTGATTCATGGCCAATACTTTTTAGCCATAGGGCGATAAATTCTGCTGTGCCTCCAAATATGGCAACTGTAAGTCCATACGGTAATCCTACACCAAGAGCTCGAATTTCTGTTGGGAAAAGCTCAGCTTTTACAATAGCGTTAATAGATGTATAGCCTGTTACAATGATAAGTCCAACTGTCATTAATAAAAAAGCCATGACTGGGTTATGTGCTTGTTTCATAAAAAGAAACAGCGGTACAGTCAATAATGTTCCTAAAATACCAAAGCTCATTAACAGCGGTCTGCGTCCAATTTTATCTGATAGCATACCTGCTATTGGCTGAATGACAACAAATACAAGMAGTGCACAGAAGTTAATCCAGCTTACGACCCCTTTATCTAGTCCTACACTGTTTACCATAAATTTTTGCAAATATGTTGTATACGTATAAAAAGCGACCGTTCCTCCTAATGTTAAGCCAATAACGGTCAACACTGCTTTAGGATGCTTCATAAGTGCTTTAATAGTTCCGGCATTTTCACGGCTTTCAGCGTCCATTTTAGAAAATTGCTCTGACTCATCCATTGTACGGCGCAGCCATAAAACGCTTAGCGCTCCGATGGCTCCAATGACAAAGGGAATACGCCAGCCCCATGAAATCATATCTGCTTCACTAAGAACGTTTTGCAGAATAATTTGAACACCTAATGCTACCAGCTGACCAGCAACAAGCGTCACATACTGAAAGCTTGAATAAAATCCTCTTCGCCCGCTGCTTGCCATTTCAGAAAGGTAAGTTGCAGAAGTTCCGTATTCTCCTCCTAAGGAGATTCCTTGCAGCAAACGCGCTAGTACTAGAATAATAGGAGATAATAACCCTATTGTGCCATAGCTAGGAGTACAGGCGATAATAAAAGAACCGCTCGCCATAATGGTAATAGATAAGGTAAGCGCAGCCCGACGACCATATCGATCCGCATAGCGTCCCATTAATAAACTTCCGATTGGACGCATTAAGAAACCGACGGCAAAGATTGCCGCTGTGTTAAGGAGCTGACTTGTTGAATCACCTTCCGGGAAGAATTGCGATGAAAAATAGACGGCAAAAGCAGAGTAAACGTACCAATCGTACCATTCAATTAAATTCCCAACAGATCCTTTAAAAATATTACTTGTAACACGCCTGTTGTTTGTAGCTTCACTGGTATGAGCCATGAGTGATCCCTCTTTTCTTTGAGTGCTTAATGTTGGTTCTCCTGTAACATGAAGTAGCAAGTAATTTACCAGCAAATCTTTTTAAACAGCTAGATTGTATTGCTTTCTATAAAACMTGTTCAACCAATTACTTATATAATGAGAGCGCTTAAAAAAGGTTGGATAATTCATTTCAGTATCATCTATAGATAATAAAATAAGTGGTTTTAAAAGCGGCGGCTGTCTATTACATATGTAGTGTTAATCCTCCCTTCCATTTATATATTGTACTATTGATTTATTAGAAAATATAATATTTTCTAATTATTTATACAAAAATTTTACAAAGTTCGGCTTTCTAATTTATATGACAAACAGAAAAAAAGCCATGTTCTTTAAATGAGAACATGGTTAAGAAAATACTCTTATCAACTTGTGAGTGTAAGCTGCTTACATTTACATAATATGTAGAATAAACATAACTTGTACTAAGCTCTAACCTAAATTTAAGATAATTATCGAATTTTAATCTTATCTCTTATTATATATACAGCCATGGATGCTCTATAATTTTGTTGCATTGGCGACCTTAATTTGGCTCATTTAATTTTAAATTCACATAAAAAGCGTTCTATCCCGAGATATTTTTCACCTAAGCTTGTTGTTTGGAAACCAAACTATATAAAATAATGAATGAGAAGAAATACGCCGAGAACTGGAGCCGCAGCTAACATAAGGTTTATAGAATTTCTAATTCTCCACTTCTTGTCCGTTTTTGATTCCGTGGCCAGATTGGCTCTCATTCGATCACCGCTTACAGCTGCTCCAGATATAATAATGGCTAGCCCTACTAGTATAATGAACGCTACAAAAAATACTGTTTCTGAATTTACGTTTGCTATTGTACATCCTAATAAAAGAATAAAAGATAAAATGAACCCGCCAATAATTGATTTAATCATTTTTGTCTTCCTCCTAGCCTTTTTATAAATTTTCCACATATTAACTATATAATATCATTTTTTCTATATTTTTACTTTTATTTTGTTGTTTTAACAGATAAAAAGACAGTAATTAAGGGAACTAAAAAAGCGAAACGCTCATGTCTGAGTACGTTTCGCTCAAGGGAACTACATTTTAACTATCTTTTGTGATGTCTGCTAAACTTAATCGAATTACTTTTGATAAGTCACTTAACGTTAACTGTATTTGGTGACCTACACGTCCACCTGAAAAGTAAATCGTTTCACAGTTTTCTGCTGTAGAGTCAATGAAGGTTTCGAACTGCTTTTTCATTCCGATAGGAGAACACCCGCCGTGAACATATCCTGTAAGAGGTAACAGCTCTCTTTGAGGAATCATTTCTAAGGACTTTTCACCAGCCGCTTTTGCCGCTTTCTTTAAATCAAGCTCCTTTTCAACCGGTACCATGAAGACATAATGTTCTTTTGATTTCCCTACGGTCACCAGTGTCTTAAAGACTTTAGCAAGATCCTCTCCGAGCGAAGTAGCTACCTGTACCCCACTCAGCTTTTTAGTGTCATAAGAATAATAGTTGTACACAATTTTTTTCTGATCCAAAATTCGCATGACATTCGTTTTATCTGCTTTTTTACCCATAATTATCACCGATACCATCATAACACGTTTTGTTTTCATATCTCCATATATTAGGATAGATAGGTTAGTAAGGATTATTTATATCTTTTATATAAAAATGAATCTAATACGCTGAATAATGACTTTTCACCACCCTTTAAATCCGCTATTTTCACACAAAAAAGCCACTATAGGCACTAGTGACTTTTTCCATTTCTATCTATTCGATTGTGCTGCTGCATCAATACGTTTGTTTTCTCTATCGCTACAGCTTTTCACCTTAACTATAAAGATGACATTTTACTTTATGCTTGTTGTCAATCACTGTATCTTCAGGTGTTTCTTTCATGCAGCGGTCAAATGCGAACGGGCATCTTTTATGAAACGCACAGCCTGAAGGTGGATTAAGAGGCGAAGGAATTTCACCTTTAACCTCAATTTTTTCGCGTTTTTCATGTTCGTGAATTGCCGGGACAGATGACAAAAGAAGTTTTGTGTAAGGATGACGAGGATTTGAAAAAATCTCATCTGTTGGCCCTTCTTCTACTAATCTTCCTAAATACATCACACCAACGCGGTCTGCAATATGTCTTACGACGCTTAAATCGTGGGAGATAAAAAGATATGAAAGCTTCATTTCTCTTTGCAAACTGCGCAGTAAGTTTAAGATTTGTGCTTGAATGGATACGTCCAGTGCTGAAACCGGCTCATCACAAATGATAAGCTTGGGGTTTAAAATCAATGAACGCGCAATGCCTATGCGCTGGCGCTGACCTCCTGAAAATTCGTGCGGATAGCGGTTGTAATCTTCTTCGTTAAATCCAAGCTTTTTTAATAACTCAATGACAAGCTGCTTTCGTTCGCTTTTTGCGCCTACATTATGAATTGTTAATGTTTCTTGAATGGAAGCACCAATCTTTTTTCTTGGATTAAGGGAAGTATGTGGATCTTGGAAAATCATTTGTAAATCTTTACGAATTGTTCGTAAGCGTGATGCTTTAGATTCGAAAATACTTTCTCCATTAAACTGTGCTTCTCCGCCCGTTGGTTCTACTAATTTTAAAAGCGTGCGCCCCGCTGTACTTTTCCCGCAGCCAGATTCACCTACTAATCCGTACGTTTCGCCTTCATAAATATCAAAGGATAAATCTTGAACTGCTTTGATTTGGCCTTTTGCTTTCCCTAAAGCAGAACGAACCGGATAATATTTTTGCAGGTTGCGAACTTCAAGCAAGGGCTTGGCGCTTTGCTGCTTTGCTTCACTAGACATACGCAACCTCTCCTTCTTGAATTTTTTCATAGTGCCAGCACCGAATGCGATGCGTATCATCGGCATGCTCTAAAACAGGTACTTCTTTATGGCATTTTTCCGTTGCAAACGGGCATCTTGGTGCAAAACGACAGCCGTCTGGCACGTTTGAAAGCGGCGGAACCGTTCCCGGAATGGACGAAAGCTCTTGTGTTCTGTCGCCATCTAAGTGAGGAACCGACTTAATTAGGCCCATTGTATAAGGATGAAGCGGCTTTGAAAACAGCGTTTTAACGTCCGTTTCTTCCATCACTTGTCCTAAATACATCACGGCTACTTTTGTACAAATATTAGCTACAACGCCTAAATCATGGGTAATGAAAAGCACGCCCATGTTGAGCTTGTCTTTTAAATCCATCATGAGGTCAAGAATTTGCGCTTGAATGGTTACGTCTAAAGCTGTTGTTGGCTCATCGGCAATAAGAAGCTTTGGCTCACAGGCTAAAGCCATCGCAATCATAATGCGCTGCCTCATTCCACCGGAAATTTCATGCGGATACTCTTT
>NZ_JBFULJ010000116.1:0-8486 GCF_056400385.1 Priestia sp. P5_B4 | reverse complement strand
AGATATTCGCAAAGAGTTTCCTGGTATTGTCGCTAATGACAATATTACACTCCAAGTGAAAAAGGGAGAAATTCATGCTCTGTTAGGAGAAAATGGTGCGGGTAAGTCAACGCTGATGAACGTTTTATTTGGACTTTATCAGCCTGAAAAAGGGCAGATTCGTGTAAACGGCCAAGAAGTCAAAATCACGGATCCTAACGTAGCGAATGACTTAGGAATTGGGATGGTTCATCAGCATTTTATGCTCGTTCAAAACTTTACAGTAACAGAAAATATTATTCTTGGAAACGAACCGACGCGAACGGGCAAAATTAATATTAAAAAAGCAGCTCAAGATATTCAAGAGCTTTCAAATCAATATGGATTATCGGTAGATCCATATGCGAAGATTCAAGATATCTCAGTTGGCATGCAGCAGCGAGTGGAAATTTTAAAGACGCTTTACAGAGGAGCTGACATTCTTATTTTTGATGAACCTACTGCCGCCTTAACACCTCAGGAAATTACGGAATTAATTCAAATTATGAAAAAGTTAATTCAAGAAGGAAAGTCGATTATTTTAATTACGCATAAATTAAAAGAAATTATGTCAGTGTGTGACCGCTGTACAATTATCCGAAAAGGCGTCGGGGTTGGCACGGTAAATGTGCAAGAGACCAACCCTGATGAACTTGCTGCTTTAATGGTAGGAAGAGAAGTGCATTTTAAAACTGAAAAGAAAACAGCGACTCCAAAAGAAGCTGTGTTAACAATAAAAGAATTAGTAGTAGAAGACAGCCGAGAAGTAGAGGCTGTAAGTTCACTTAATCTAAGCGTTCGGGCAGGCGAAATTGTAGGCATCGCGGGTGTAGATGGTAATGGTCAAACAGAGCTGATTGAGGCAATTACGGGTCTGAGAA
This sequence comes from Priestia sp. P5_B4, assembly GCF_056400385.1. Lineage (NCBI taxonomy): Bacteria > Bacillati > Bacillota > Bacilli > Caryophanales > Bacillaceae > Priestia > Priestia sp. P5_B4. Next base: position 7,587 of record NZ_JBFULJ010000116.1, on the reverse strand, counting down.
AAATAAAGTCGGGCTCGATCACATTAAAAAATCAAGAATTGTCTACGTTATCCACTCGTAAAATTACGGAGTCAGGAATAGGACATATTCCGCAGGATCGTCATAAGCACGGACTGGTATTAGATTATACAATAGGTGAAAATATTGGTCTTCAAACGTATTATCAAAAGCCGATGTCTAAATCAGGTATTTTAAATTATAAAGAGATGTATAAAAAGGCAAAAGAACTAATTGCAGAATATGATGTGCGAACGCCTAGTGAATATACACAAGCGCGATCGCTATCGGGGGGGAATCAGCAAAAAGCCATTATTGCCCGTGAAGTAGACCGCAGTCCGGAACTATTAATTGCAGCTCAGCCAACGAGGGGGCTCGACGTAGGAGCCATTGAATTTATTCATAAAAAGCTGATTGAAGAACGAGATAAAGGACGAGCAGTGTTGCTCGTTTCGCTAGAACTCGATGAAGTAATAAATTTAAGCGATCGCATTGCGGTTATTTATGAAGGAAAAATAGTCGACATTGTAGATCCAAAAGAAACGAATGAACAAGAGTTAGGCTTATTAATGGCAGGCGGTACGCGTGAGAAAGCGGGTGGAACAGCATGAATAAACTTGTGAAAAATGAACGTGTAATGATGATTTTGATCCCTGTTGTATCGGCCATATTAGGGCTCATTGCCGGAGCGGTTATTATGTTGCTAGGCGGCTATGATCCAATGCTTGGCTATCAATCTCTTTTTGACGGGATGTTTGGAACCCCAAAAGCTATTGGAGAAACGATTCGTGCCATGACTCCTCTTGCTCTGGCTGGTATAGCGGTTGCGTTTGCTTATAAAACCGGTCTCTTTAACATTGGAGTAGAAGGACAGCTTTTAGTTGGCTGGTTGGCTTCAGTATGGGTTGGGTATGCGTTTGATTTACCAGCGGTTATTCATATTCCTTTAGCTGTATTAGCAGCAGCTGCAGCTGGAGCAGTTTGGGCGTTTATTCCAGGATTTTTAAAGGCAAAATTTCATGTTCATGAAGTAATTGTTTCCATAATGATGAATTATATTGCCCTTTATACAACGAGCAGCTTAATCCGTACGTATTTATATGCGGGTAATGAAAAATCGTATGATATTAAAGAATCGGCATCTTTAGCATCAAGCTTTTTAGCGCAGTTAACCAATAACTCCCGCCTTCATTACGGCATTCTTATTACCATCGCTGCAGCCGTCGTAATGTGGTTTATTTTGAATAAAACAGCTAAGGGCTTCGAGCTAAGAGCTGTTGGTTTTAATCAACATGCTTCACAGTATGCAGGAATGAATGTAGGCCGAAACATTGTGTTATCCATGGCGATTTCAGGGGCTTTTGCCGGGCTTGCCGGGGCAATGGAAGGGCTTGGAACATTTCAGTATATGGGCACATTCACTGCATTTACGGGTACGGGGTTTGACGGTATCGCCGTAGCCCTGTTAGGAGCTAACAGCGCAATTGGAATTTTATTAGCTTCATTCTTTTTCGGAGGATTGCAAACGGCGGCTCCTCAAATGAACTTTATGACAGGGGTACCGTCTGAATTAATTCAAATTGTCATTGCGCTTATTATCTTTTTTGTTGCATCTAGTTATTTAATTCGCTGGGTGCTTGGCCGTGCAGGCAAGGGGGGAGCAAAATGAACTTCTTAGAGGTGTTAGCCATTATTATTCCAGCGGCGCTTTATTCAGCTGCACCGCTTATCTTTACCGCGCTCGGAGGGATATTTAGTGAACGTTCCGGGGTCGTGAACATCGGGTTAGAAGGGCTGATGATGTTTGGCGCGTTCACAGGTATTGTTTCAACCCTTTTACTTCAGGATTCATTAGGTGCTTGGGCCCCTTGGGTAGCGATAGTAATTGCGGCTGTTGTTTGCGCTGTGTTTTCGCTGATTCATGCTGTTGCAAGTATTACATTAAAAGCAGATCAAACTGTAAGTGGGGTAGCGCTGAATTTTCTAGCTGCGGGTCTTTCAATCTTTTTAATCAAAAAGATTTTTGGAAAAGGACAAACAGATTTTATCCAATTCCGTATCGATAAAGTAAGTATTCCAGGTCTATCAGACATTCCAGTAATCGGCAAAATTCTGTTTTCGAATGTTCCTATTACGTCTTATATTGCAATTGCGCTAGCTTTTGCTGTATGGTACATCATTTATAAAACGCCGTTTGGTCTTCGTCTTCGTTCAGTTGGTGAACATCCAATGGCAGCAGACACGATGGGGATTAAAGTTGTGAGAATGCGTTACGTTGGCGTTATGATTTCCGGCATGTTCGCTGGAATCGGCGGAGCGGTGTATGCTACGTCTATCGCTACAAACTTTGCAGCGGGAACGATTGCTGGACAAGGGTTCCTTGCTATTGCAGCTATGATTTTTGGAAAATGGCATCCTATTGGTGCTTTAGGTGCAGCCATGTTTTTCGGATTAGCACAGTCCTTGAGTATCACGGGAGCTCAGATTCCGGTTATTCAAGATATTCCATCCGTCCTTTTAACCATTGCACCGTACGTATTAACAATTTTAGCACTCACTGGTTTTGTAGGACGTGCTGAGGCTCCTAAAGCGCTAGGCGTTCCTTATGAAAAAGGCCGCCGCTAATAAATCCTCTATACGAGGTCTAACAATGACTAAAATTGGATRAATATAGAAGGTGGAGACAAAGAAATCATATTCTTTTCTCCGCCTTTTTTTCATTGAGAGAAAGAATATGAAAAGAAATGAGGAAGCGCGCGGCAAGTTACTTGAAAATGTTTCCTTGAATTCGATATAGTGGTTATAAGACTAAAATTAGCGTTAAAGATTCAAAATAGAAGTATTGTCTAGTTAATACATCAAAATTTAAAAGGAGGTTTATATATGAAATTATTGACTGAACAAAAACATGAACTAGAAGGATTGACTGTTCATACCATTCAAACAGCTAAGTACAAAACAAACACGTTCATTTTAAAACTAAATGCCCCTTTAGATAAGAAAACGGTGACAATGCGTGCCCTTTTACCTTATGTGCTTCAAAGCGCTACCGAGTCGCTGCCGTCTACGACAAAGCTTCGTACATATTTAGATGAGCTTTATGGTGCTACTTTACAAGTAGACTTAACAAAAAAAGGTGATAACCACGATATTACGATTCGCATTGATATAGCGAATGAAAAATATTTGAAAGATTCAACTCCGCTTTTGCAAAAAGCGTTAGCGCTTCTTGGCGATATTTTATTAAAGCCAGCAGTTGAAGGGGACTCTTTTTTAAAGGATATTATGACAAAAGAAAAGCGTTCGCTTCGTCAGAGAATTCAAGCCGTATTTGATGATAAAATGCGCTATGCTAATTTAAGACTAGTCGAAGAAATGTGTAAAGAAGAACCTTACTCTTTACATGTAAACGGTCAAATTGACGACGTGGAAGAAATTACAGGTGAAAGTTTGTACGTCTATTATCAGCAGGTGTTAAAAGAAGATGCCATTCACCTTTATGCTATTGGAGATTTGCAAGTCGAAGAGGTTTTACAAACAGTAAAAGAAACATTTACGTTACCAAAGCGCGAGCAAAAAGACATTGAAGATTCTATTACGTCTAAAGATATCTCAAAAGTAAATGAAGTAGTGGAAAAACAAGAAGTAAAACAAGGGAAATTAAATATTGGCTACCGCACAAATGTTGTATACGGAGATAGACAGTATTTTGCTCTGCAAGTATTTAACGGTATATTCGGAGGTTTCTCACATTCTAAGCTATTTATCAATGTGCGTGAAAAAGCAAGCTTAGCCTATTATGCCGCTTCAAGGGTAGAAAGTCATAAGGGGTTACTGATGGTCATGTCGGGTATTGATGCTAAAAATTACGACCAAGCCGTGACCATTATTAAAGAACAAATGCAGGAGATGAAGCAAGGGTCGTTCACAGACGGCGAAATCGCTCAAACAAAAGCCGTCATTCACAATCAGCTGCTTGAAACGGTGGATACTCCACGAGGACTAGTAGAGGTTATGTATCATAATGAATTAACAGGCAAAGACATTTCAATTGACGAATACTTAAAGCATATTGATGCGGTATCTAAGCAGGAAATTATTAAAGTGGCTGAGAAAATTGAAATGGATACAATTTATTTCTTAACAGGAACGGGCGGTGAAGAAAATGGAGAAAATTGAATTTTCGCAGCTTCAGGAACAGCTGTATCATGAAAAAATGGATAACGGGCTACAGGTATATATTTTGCCAAAGCCGGAGTTTAACAAAACGTTTGCTACCTTTACAACGAACTACGGATCGATTGACAATCAATTCGTACCGCTAAATGAAAATGAAATGACAAAAGTTCCGGACGGAATCGCACACTTTTTAGAGCATAAATTATTTGAAAAAGAAGACGGGGATGTCTTTCAGCAGTTTAGTAAACAAGGCGCTTCGGCCAATGCATTTACTTCTTTTACCCGCACAGCTTACTTATTCAGCTGTACGTCAAATTTTGAAGAAAACCTTGAAACATTAGTGGACTTTGTACAAGAGCCGTACTTCTCAGAAAAAACGGTCGAAAAAGAAAAAGGCATTATCGGTCAAGAAATTACAATGTATGACGACAATCCGGACTGGCGCTTGTATTTTGGCACCATTCAAAATATGTACAAAAACCACCCTGTTAAAATTGATATTGCCGGCACGATCGAATCGATTTCACATATTAATAAAGATTTGCTGTATACATGCTATGAAACGTTCTACCATCCAAGCAACATGCTGTTGTTCATTGTAGGTCCTGTTGATGCGGAAAAAGTAATGAAGCAAGTCCGAGACAATCAGCAGAAAAAAGATTATAAAGAAATCTCTGACATACAGCGTCATTTTGACGAAGAGCCTGAAACGGTGGATCAAGAAAAACAAGTACTAAAAATGCCGGTGCAGTCTTCTAAATGTATGGTGGGTCTAAAAGCGAAAAATCCGCAGCGTTCAGGTGGAGAAATGCTTAAATATGAGTTAGCAATGAATATTATTTTAGATTACGCATTTGGAAAAAGCTCTTCGTACTATGAGGAATTATATGCAGACGGGCTCATTGATGAAACATTTGCTTATGATTATACGGAGGAAAGAGGATTTGGTTTTGCTCTTATCGGAGGAGATACGGACCAACCGGAGCAGCTGTATGATCGAGTTAAACAAATTTTACTTGAAATGAAAACAAAATCACTAACAGAAGAGGAGCTTGAGCGTATCCGTAAAAAGAAAATTGGCGGATTTTTACGTTCATTAAACTCACCTGAGTTTATCGCTAATCAGTTTACACGCTATGCATTTAATGATATGAATTTATTTGATATTGTTGAAACGCTGGAAAAACTGAAGGTGAACGAAATAAAAGATGTGCTAAACGAGATTATTGATGAAAAGAACTTTACGGTTTGTGAAGTAGTACCTAAATAAAGATGATTGTTGCCAAAAAAGCTGATGTTCATCAGCTTTTTTGCATGTAAAGGAGAGAAGGTTATGGAGAAATTTGCCCTTGTGACAGGTGCAAGCGGAGGAATTGGCACAGCGATTGCTAAGCAATTGGCTGAGGATGGATATTCGCTTATTTTGCATTACCATCAACGAAGAGACAGAATAGAGGCGCTTGCACATGAGCTTGCTGAAAAGGTAAAAACCGTGTTTACGGTACAAGCGGATTTATCATGTAAAGAGGGAGTGGAGAAGTTTTTAGAGGAAATTATTGTTCCGGTAGAAGTTATTATTCATAACAGCGGACGAAGCGTTAGCGGGTTAATGACAGATACTCCGGCAAAAGAAACTGAAGAAATGATCTATCTTCACATCACGGCTCCCTTTGTTATTACCAAAGCTTTATTACCTAAAATGATTAGTGCTAAAAGCGGACAAATCATCATGATTTCTTCCATTTGGGGACTTACAGGAGCTTCATTTGAAGTCCTTTATTCAATGGTAAAAGGTGCACAAAATACATTTGTAAAAGCTTTGGCGAAAGAGGTTGCACTAAGTGGGGTTCGAGTAAATGGAGTTGCGCCCGGAGCGATTGAAACGGATATGATGGCCAGCTATTCAAAAGAAGAGGTCAAAGAGCTGGCTGAAGAGATCCCTTTAGGAAGAATAGGATATCCAAAAGAAGTGGCAGAGGCGGTTTCATATTTAATATCTTCACGAGCTTCCTACATAACGGGACAAATATTATCGGTTAATGGCGGCTGGTACATATAAAGTGTGCATAAAATCAAAAACAAGGTACAAACTATGATATGAATAAACCTTAAGGAGGGCTACTCATGTCAGTATTAGAAAACTGGGATAGCTGGAAAGATTTTTTAGGCGACCGTTTACATCATGCGCAAAACGAAGGAATGCAAGAAGAAGTTATTCATGATCTTGCTTATCAAATTGGTGGATATTTAGCAAACCAAGTTGATGCAAAAAATGATCAAGAGCGAATTTTAGCAGACCTTTGGAGCGTTGCTTCTAAAGAAGAGCAGCATGCGATTGCGAGCAGCATGGTGAAATTAGTTCAAAATAACGGATCAGTAAAATAAGTTATCGTTTCTAAAAAGGAGCTAATTCACCGCGTGTGAGAGCTCCTTTTTTCTTAGAAATAAATAGTACAAATAAATAAGCGCTTACATACATAACAAATGTAGAACTACTTGTCTTTAGGGTTTATAATAGAATGGAAATCATTTATAGTTAAACTAGGTGAAAAAAAGGGGGCACCTCTCGAAGGCCAGCCAAGAAATGGGAGGGGTTTGATGGAGAAAATTGAGTGGTATTTAGAATATCAAATACAAAAAAATCGTCCGGGTCTTTTAGGTGATATTTCATCGCTTCTTGGAATGTTGTCAATTAATATTGTCACAATTAATGGAGTGGATGATATTCGCCGCGGATTATTGCTGCGCTGTGATTCACATGAGCAAATAGACAGGCTTGAATCTATTTTGAAAACAATGGATAATATCATTGTGACAAAAATGAGACCGCCTAAATTGCGTGATAAGTTAGCAGTGCGTCACGGCCGCTATATTCAGCGGGACGCAGATGATAAAAAGACGTTCCGTTTCGTAAGAGATGAATTAGGTTTGCTCGTAGATTTTATGGCGGAACTGTTTAAACAAGACGGTCATAAGCTTATCGGCATTCGAGGTATGCCGCGAGTAGGCAAAACCGAATCCATTGTAGCAGCTAGCGTATGTGCAAACAAAAGGTGGCTTTTTGTGTCTTCTACACTCTTAAAACAAACGATTCGCAGTCAGCTTATTGCTGACGAATACAACGCCGATAATATTTTTATTATTGACGGGATTGTATCGACAAAACGAGCGAATGAAAAGCACTGGCAGCTTGTACGAGAAGTAATGAATGTACCCGCGACAAAAATTGTGGAGCATCCGGATGTATTTGTACAAAATACCGAGTATTCGTTAGATGATTTTGCCTACATTATTGAAATAAGAAACGACCCCAATGAGAAAATTACATATGAAATAATGGAAGGTCCTCAAATGTTTCAAGACGGTGGATTATCGATGTTTGATTTTTAGCATAATTGGTAGGTGTTAGCA
>NZ_JBFULJ010000115.1:0-8535 GCF_056400385.1 Priestia sp. P5_B4 | reverse complement strand
TCAATAAACCCTGCTTGTTCTGAAGAATTCGCAAACAGTCGAAGCTCTTCTTTTTGATGTTCGATAATTTTTTTAAGCATCATATGAATACCTGTTTGATCCACATGATAGCGGCTAATACCTCCAACTTCTTGCAGGATACGCCATGCAAGACGTGTAAAACTATAAACTTGAGCACGCATCATGCCTTCTAACCCAGGTGTTTGAACAAGCGCATACTCCGACTGAAATGTCATCTGTTCAGGTACAATATAAATAAGTGGATGCCCAAGCGGAGCATTTAACAGCTCTTGGCGCATGCTATTTAAAAGATATTCCGTTTTCCCGCTTCCTGAACGTCCTAATAAAAACTGTAGCCCCACGTTTTCACCCCTTCATTTTTTTCTCTATGTTTTCATTTGTTTAAGTACAAAATGGATAAACGCCACGTAAACACGTGACGCAGTCGTCAAAATTTTATAGTGATAATCATCTAAATCTCTCTATCTCTCTCCTTATTATTTTACTGAACTTGCAGACAAAATTCCACTTTGCCGATATGTGAAAWGCTGGATGCAACAAAAAAACTTTTCAGTAGTCAAAAGACCACTGAAAAGTTTTAGAAAAGCGAATTATTTTCTACTTTTACATCATGATTCCACCATCTACATGAAGTGTTGTACCGTTAATATAGTTGGACTCATCAGATGCTAAATACAGATAAGCATAACCAATGTCAGAAGGCTGACCTAATCTTTGTAAAGGAATAGTGGATTTCATTTGATCAATGATTTTGTCTGGCATCGCCTTCACCATATCCGTCTCAATAAACCCGGGAGCTACAGCGTTTACATTAATTCCTTTTCGTCCCAGCTCTTTAGCCCATGTTTTTGTCATTCCTACTACGCCTGCCTTTGTCGCCGCATAGTTTGTTTGACCAACATTTCCATAGACGCCAGATACCGAAGATGTGCTAATAATTTTCCCTTTACCTTGAGCAATCATATGCGGTACCACTGCTTGTGTACAGTGAAAAACGCCTGTAAGGTTTACGTTGATTACTGCTTGAAAATTTTCAACTGATAATTTGGTTAGCATTCCATCTCTGGTGATACCTGCATTGTTAATTAAAATATCTATTTTAGAGTAGCGTTTCACTACTTCTTCTACCATTGCATCTACACTGTCTCGATCCGCTACGTTCACTTGAAAAAATGCTACATCTCCGCCTTCTTCTTTTAGCTGAGCTGCTCGTTCTTCTCCCGTTTTTGCATTGTAGTCAACCATAGCGACCTTTGCACCCTCTTGTGCGAATATTCGAGAGGCTTCGAACCCTAATCCATTTGCTGCACCCGTAATAATTGCCACTTTATCTTTTAATCTCATGTCACCCGCGCTATAAGACGCTTACTAACAACGATTAATCAGCAAGTCGCTTGAATCTTAGTAGCGCATTCCCCTCCTCAAAACGACGCCAAGCACGTCTTAATGATCATTCGGTGCTTTTCTAGTAATGATCCCTCTACTTACATCTTAGTAGTCAAGCTCAAAAATCATTCATATAATTTTTAAGAAAACGTTTTGAAATACATGAGGTGATAATACATGTTGAGAAAAAACATGTATATCTTTAGAAAACAAAGGGTTCATTACTTAGGTGCAACTAGGAATAGACGTCTAATTTATTCCCAGTTTTTTCTTTTATTTTAGCATATTTTTCATAATTGATAAACAAAAAACTTGTTCATTGCTGGACAGATACTCTGTATATGCATTGTTCTGCCAACCGAATAAACAGACAAATAACTTCTTTAAGAAAAATTTTAAGATCCTTTCAAAAATGCTGTTGTATCCCTATAAGAAAAGGCTTTTCTATAGTTTACAATACCCCTTTTGGCTGTATGTATAACAAAAGACTGCCTATTAAAAAGCAGTCTTTCATCACTATTTGTTATATATAAACAAACTATTTGTCATACTGTTTCACTTTAGATTTTTCATTTAATCTTCGTTCAATTTGTTTTCCAACAAGCCATAGAACAAAAATGATGACTAAAACAAGTACTGCTTTCAGAGGCTGTTTCACAAATGAAACAAAATCGGCCCCAATAAAGCTCATCATAAATATCATCACCATTTTACCGGCTAATACAGCCAGCATAAACTGAGCCATACTAACACGTGATAGCCCTGCTACTACATTAATTGCCGAAGACGGGGTAAAAGGGAAGCAAAGCATAATAAACAGCGGTCCGAACCCGTGTCTTTCTACCCAAATCATAATCTTTCGAATTTGCGCATGCCGGCTGATGAAATGTAAAAACCTCGCCTGTCCATATTTTCTAAAAATCAAAAAGACAAGCAGTGATCCAACGCAGCTGCCAACCCATGAAATTAAAAAACCTAACCATAAGCCAAAAGCAGCAGCATTGGCCATTACAAACGCAAAAAGCGGCAAGATAGGGATAAACGCTTCTAAAATAGGCAACAGCAGCCCTGGAATGATTCCAAATGATTGATATTGTTTTAATAACTCGAGGACGCCGTCTAACGTCAAATAATGCTTTAATGTTTCAAAATCCATCGAATGTTCTCCTTATTTAAACAACTGTGCTACTTTTCACTTATTGTACTACTTTCCTTTACCAAACAAAAGTTTTACAGCGTTTTACCTTTCCTGTCCTTTTACGCTTGCCATACAGCCTTTATTTACACATACATATTTGGTTGAACAGCCATGCATTTTTTACTGAGACTGTTTTAAATAACGTTTAAACCAGCTTGTTAAATATTTTAGTCTCGCCGTTCGTAAATTAGGCTTACCGCTTCTAGAAAGTTCATGATTAGACTGAGGAAAACGAATAAATTCTACTTCTTTATCTTTTCTTTTCAGGGCCACATAAAGCTGTTCAGCTTGTTCAATTGGACATCTGTAATCCTGTTCGCTATGCAAGATTAACAGCGGTGTTTTAACATTCTCCGCTAAACGAAGCGGCGAGTGGTTCCAAAGTTTTTCCGGATTTTCATAAATATCAGCTTTTAATTCCCATTCGGTAAAATAATAGCCAATATCACTAACGCCGTAAAAACTTGTCCAATTTGAAATAGACCGTTGCGTTACCGCTGCTTTAAACCGATTTGTACTTCCTACAATCCAGTTTGTCATAAACCCTCCGTAGCTTCCTCCTGTTACACCAAGCTTATCTTCATTAATATAAGAGTAGCGCTTCACTGCTTCGTCGGTCACTGCCATCAAATCCGTATAATCCATGCCTCCGTAATCCCCTCGAACCGCATCTGTAAATGCTTGACCATATCCTCTGCCGCCTCTTGGATTAGAAAAGAGGATATTGAACCCTTTTGATGCAAGTACTTGGAATTCAAGCATAAATGTATGACCATACATAAGATGCGGACCTCCATGGATTTCTAAAATGGTTGGAGATACATCATTGGTAGCAGCAGCTTTTACTACCCAACTGTGGATATGTATACCGTCCGTAGAAGTGGCGTAAAAAGATTCTGCTTGTGTAAGCTGCACATGCTTTAAAAATGAGTCATTAACGTTTGTCAGCTTCACTAATTCCTCTGTTTTTAAATTTAGAGAATAAAGATCTCCGGGATGTGTAAATGTACTGATTGCCACGATAGCTTCCTCACAATTGGGAAGAACAGATACCTCATATACGTGAGCATTATCCATAAGTACAGAGTCTAGCTTTCCATTCACATTTCCTTTATATATGCCTACAGAACCCTTTTCACTTACGACAAAATAAAATTCTTCATTACTGCCCCACATAATTCCCGCTGCGGTTCTACCAAAGTGAAAATCTCCTGCTACCATATCTCCTATTTCTAAGTCTATACCAGCAGTGATACAAGCTGTTTTTTGGTTAGAGATCTGATAAATATATATGTCATTCATTGAAGCCGATCCGTATGTACGTTCATTTCCAATGTATGCTATGTATGACCCATCCGGTGACCACGAAACTTGATGAAAATATCCTGTTTCCGCTGTAATAGATGTTACTTTTTTAGTATCACGATGCAAAATAAACACATCCATCGTTAGCGATAAATCCGGATTCTCTCCTCGGCTGCTGCAAAATACAATTGAGTTTGCATCAGGGGACCAGCACCCAACAGAGTGATGATAAGGTCCATCCGTTAAAAACGTCACTTCTTTGTTTTTAAGTTTAACGACGGCAACTTGAGCATATTCACCTTTTAAATAACCGCTAACATCGGATTTGTACAATAGACGCTCCACTTCGTAAGGCTGAGGATATTCATGATTTTGTTCAACTCTTACAGCTTTTTCTCCTACTTTTGTAGAAAACATAATTTCGTCACTATAAGGAGACCACACCGGATTGCTAACGCCTTTTTCAAGATCTGTGAGTGCTTCTGCTTCTCCTCCTGCCGCTGCTAATAGATAGAGCTGAACGCTCTGACTGCGACCGGATAAAAAAGCAATCCACTTGCCATCAGGGGACCATACTGGAGAATGATTGTTTCCTTTACAGTAGGTTAATTGCTTTGTTTTTTTCGTTTCAAGATCTAGCAGAAATAGCTGCGTCTCATACGTGTTCTCTATTTTCTTCGTTTCTCGGACCGTATAAACTACACTTTTACCATCTGGGGAAATCTGAGGATTATACACAGACTTCAGTTCATACAAATCCTCTATCGTTACCGTACGCTTTTTTAAATGATTCAATTTCTTCGCCCCCAAGCACTCATTTTTAAACCAAATAGTCAATTGATAAAAACAAAAATAGCGTTTCTCTTTTACTTTATCATTTCTGAAAATAAAAATCTAAAAATTTAGAAAATTAGTTGTTTTTTCTCCTTTTAATCTATATAATAATAAAAAGGGTGCAGAGGTGATGAGGTATGAACAATGAAAAATCGTACACGGAAATGATGAAGTCCCTCGCTCGCAAGAAAAAAGTAATTGATACTGTGAGTATGTTGGATGTTTATATCGAAATGGTAATTGATGAATCGCTTTTTAAGCGTCAAAAAGAACTGTTAGAAACAAACATTAACACGGCATTAGATCAGCGTGATGAAACTGCTTTTTATGAGCTATCAGCACAGTACCAATCCCTGCTTCAAACATCTACTTAATATTTCAGGAGCTTAATTCATATTAACGATTTATATGTACGTTTAACAGGCAGATCCTTTCTTCTCAGGAAGAACAGCTGTCTGTTAAATCGTGTTTACTACATAAAAAAAGATTCTTACACCTGTAAGAATCTTTTTTAGTAGAATCTTTCCTATGAGTGGACGTAACCGACCATTCCACTCATAGGTTTTTTGTTATTCATGCGTCTGAAACTGCTCTTCTTCTGTGGAACCTTTTAAAGCTGTTGTAGAAGAAGTCCCACCAGAAACTACTTGTGCCACTTCATCAAAATAGCCCGTTCCTACTTCACGCTGATGTCTTGTAGCTGTATATCCATTTACTTCACTAGCAAACTCTCTTTCTTGTAACTCTGAATAAGCTGCCATTCCTCTTGTTTTATATCCTCGTGCCAGCTCAAACATACTGTGGTTTAAAGCGTGGAAGCCAGCAAGCGTAACAAACTGGAACTTGTAGCCCATTTTTGCAATTTCTCTTTGGAATTTTTCAATCGTTTTCTTATCTAACTTTTTCTTCCAGTTGAAAGATGGTGAACAGTTATAAGCAAGCATTTTACCTGGGAATTTTTCATGAATAGCATCTGCAAATTTTTGTGCTTGTTCCAAGTTTGGTTCAGACGTCTCACACCACACTAGATCCGCATATGGCGCATATGCTAAGCCACGAGCAATAGCTTGATCGATTCCGGCTCTCGTGCGATAAAAACCTTCAGCGGTGCGTTCACCTGTAATAAACTGGCGATCTACAGGATCAACATCACTTGTAATTAAATCAGCGGCATCAGCATCGGTACGAGCGATCAGCAGTGTTGGAACACCCATTACATCAGAAGCTAAACGAGCAGCAATCAAATTTTTCACAGCGGTTTGAGTTGGAAGCAATACCTTGCCGCCGAGATGACCACACTTTTTCTCAGAGGATAATTGATCTTCAAAGTGTACGGCAGATGCTCCCGACTCAATCATTCCTTTCATGAGTTCAAATACGTTTAACTGTCCTCCAAACCCTGCTTCTGCATCTGCTACAATTGGAGCAAAGTAATCGATATCCCCTTCTCCTTCTAAATGCTGAATTTGATCAGCACGCTGCAGCGCTTGATTGATTCGTTTCACAACATGCGGCACGCTGTTTGCCGGGTATAAACTTTGATCAGGATACATATTTCCTGAAAGATTTGCATCTGCAGCTACCTGCCATCCGCTTAAGTAAATTGCTTTTAGCCCTGCTTTTACCTGTTGTACTGCTTGATTTCCTGTTAAAGCTCCTAAGGCATGAACGTATGGCTCTGTTTTTAATAAGTTCCAGAACTTTTCAGCTCCTCTTCTAGCAAGCGTATGTTCAATATCAATAGACCCTCTTAGCCCAATGACTTTTTCTGCAGAATATGGACGTTCAATTCCTTTCCAACGCTCATCGCTTTTCCAGTTCTCTTCAAGGTTTTTTACACGAATGTCTTTCATTCTTTATACCCCCTAATGAATTTAAAATTCTATATTCATAAAAATATAAAACGCAGCAGTTAGAATATGTCTGTTTCATGATGAAGTAAATTAGCAGCTTGCCATAATGTTAGCAAGAACGTAGATGAAATAAGTAAGTAGGTGAAGGACATGTAGTAAGACTTAGCTGAGGTGAATATACGCTGAGAATTTTGACTGCTATCTTTTCAATCACAAATAACTATTCCTCCCTATTGTTATAAAACAGTTTTTATTTTACATACGTTATTATATAACAGTACTTTCGAAAATGAAACCTCCTTTTAGAATTTTTTTCCTACTCGCAAGGAGGCTTTTCTATTAATACCTACGTATAAAAGGCTTCATATATCCTTTACTTTTTCTTATATCACTTATTCATTTCTTTCATACTTCTCAACAAATGAAATTCTTTCCAGTATTGTTGGGTGACCATATCGGAAAATCTTCACTAAATACGGCGGATTTACCTGAGATAGTCCTGATTTCGTTAAGTCCTGAAACGTTTTAATAGCAGCTTGCTTATCTCCTGTTAAGTCCATAGCATACGTGTCAGATTGAAGTTCATGATGACGCGACTGCATATTTGTTAACGGACTCACAGCAAATGTAAGAATAGAAAAAATAAGTAGAATAAGCGGTAAAGAATTTAAATCACTAAGAGAAGTAATTTTTAATGCTTTCCCCCATTTCTTAATCACAAAGCTGGCTAAATGTTTCGTTAGCCATAAGCCTACGATCGATAAAACTAATGCTGAAGCAATCCCCACATAAATATGTTTCTTTACATAATGACCCATTTCATGCGCCATGATAAACAAAATTTCACGTTCCGTTAATTTATTAAGAGTAGTATCCCATAACACAATTCTTGAATTAGAACCTATTCCCGTCACATATGCATTAAGGGAGTTCGTTTTTTCAGACATGTTTACTTCATATACATGCTTAGCAGGTATATGAGCTTCGTCTGCTAAATGCAAAATTTTCGTTTCCAGCTCTTTATTCTTTAATGGATAAAAATCGTTATATAACGGATCGATAACCACTGGTTGAATAAACGTCAAAAATAGCGTAAATGGAATAGATACTAGCCACGCATACAGCCACCATCTTTTTGAAAACTTACGAATGAATGCATATAACACAGCAATCACTAAAAACATGGTGGCATAGTTCACCCAAAAATCTGTAAAAAGATCCTTCATCCATCCCTGGAAAGGTTGCGTCGTAATATGATAAGCCTTTGAAAGCTTATAGCTAATCCAGTCCATAGGAAAAGAATAGATCAKCAGCAGAACGGATAACCAAAATACATAAATAGCAGTTTGGAGAAGACTGAAACGGCTGACATCTTTAGACCACTTATTAACTTTCTTAGACACACCTAACACTAAAATTAAAATAAACCCTAGCCACTCATATGGAATTCGGATAAAAAAGAGCGCATCTCTAATTTTTGAATATTTTTCGGTTAACATAAGTTCTCGTGTATTCATAAACGTAGCCGGGTCTACGCTGGTGCCTTTTAATGATTGTGGAATAGAGGTATCGCTTATATAGAATAAATACACCCAAATACACGCTCCATACACAAGAAAAACTCCGATGGACCACCAAACAATTTTTTTCACGCATTCCCCTCCTTTTGTACAAACAGTATGCCGTTATTACTATTGTAGGTTTTTTTTCGAAATTTAGAACAAGCGTTTATGGATGTGCTATAAGAAATGTAATTTGAGGCGAGGAAATCATAGAAAAATGAAAAATAGAGTTTAGACAAAAGAATAAACTCCGTTTACAAACAAAAAAAGCAGTTTGCATATGCAAACTGCTTTTAAGATGACCCGTACGGGATTCGAACCCGTGTTACCGCCGTGAAAGGGCGGTGTCTTAACCGCTTGACCAACGGGCCAGTAT
>NZ_JBFULJ010000114.1:0-8575 GCF_056400385.1 Priestia sp. P5_B4 | reverse complement strand
GTCTCCTAGCATGTTAAAGTGGCCAAATTGATGCCCCCCATAAGCTTGTGCAAGCGGGAAAGCACCTTTTGGAAAACTGTTTCCAGCCAAAATGCTAACTCCTTCTGGGCTTTGCAGCTGTTCTTTTTGTAACCCTAGAGATGCGGCTAAAGAGTCGTTAAATTTAACTATTTTAGGTGAACTCACTGGATTAGGATCAAGAGGGGTAAAAAAGATGTTTGGTAACTCCGCATAGCTATTACGTAAATTCCATCCTGTTTCTTTTTGATTAGTCATCGTATCTCCTTTTCTTTTTGTGTCTTAAAACATAATTCTTTCTTTACTGATCTTTGTTTTATAAGCGCAGTAAGCCTTGCTCTACCCTGCTTTCTTTTGGGCGTCTTAGAGCAGGACAGTTTCTCTTTTATTTATTTTCTCTTTTACTATTATATCGTATTTGCTCGTACTTTTAATCTAAAGTGCCTTATCCATTTATATACCTCCGCTTTGTTGACGAGCTATTAAATGCTCAAAAAAGAAGAAGTATTAATATACTTCTTCCTCTGTATTTTACCCCCAAATATCTTTTAAATTCCAATACGTTAACTCTTTTACGATTACGTTTCCTCCTTCAGTAAATAATTCAATTCCGAGCCTGCTTTCTTTTGGATAAATACGGCTCGTCATGGTCGCTTGTCCTTCGTTTGCAAATACTTCAACGGAAGAACGGTCCACAAATATTCGTAAAGCTAGTGTCTCACCTGCTTGTAACGCTACTTTCCTCACCCCATCTTCTTTTCCCGAGTGAGTACAGTCAAGCAATAGCTTTTGCTCATTAAGGTTGTAACACATAAGCGTTTCTTCGTTGTTTATTCCACGAATTTTTATTCCTACCGATGAAGCTTGGCAGTCTGCTAAATCAAATACAGCTTGTATCTCTAGCAAGTCTTCATTTACTTCTACTACATAACTGTTAGAAAGAGCCTTATTGGTTAGCATATTATACCGAGTTTTCCGAAGTGATGTAAGCTCTTGGACGGGGTTCATTAACACTTTATCCCCTCTTAAAGTTAGTTCTCTCGGAAGCGTTAGCGCACCGCACCATCCATCCTCTTTCGTTGGCATATTAGCTTCCCACATGTCCATCCAGCCAATTGCAATTCGCCGCCCTTTATCATCTAAAAGCGTTTGAACAGCATAAAAATCGTGGCCGTAATCTAATTCAGTAAATGACCCATGATGAAATGTATTGGTTTCATAATTATATTCTCCAACTAAATATCCCGTTTGGAAAAGGTTGTGATAGGAATCACCTTTTGCTTCTATCCCTTGAGGAGAAATCATTAACACATGCTTTCCGTCTAACTCAAAGAAGTCTGGACACTCCCACATGTACCCTAGATCTCCATCGCTTTTAGCAAGGACACCAACATATTCCCATTGTCGTAAATTTGAAGATCGGTATAAGATAACACAGCCCTCTTGTTTCTTTGTTGAGTTTCCTAGAATCATATACCAGAAATCTTCGTGCTTCCATACTTTAGGATCCCGAAAATGATGAGAGCTATCTGCTGGCGGCTCAGCAATAACTGGGTTGGCCTCTGCTTTTTCAAAGGTAATGCCGTCTTTACTAACAGCTATATTTTGGTTTTGAAAAAAAGTATCCAGCTCTTTGTCTATATAATTATGTCCTGTATAAATTAGCGTAAGCTCTCCTTCGTTATCCACGGCACTTCCAGAAAAACATCCATCTTTATCAAATGGATCTCCAGGAGCTAAAGCAATCGGCAAGTGCTGCCAATGAACAAGATCTTTGCTTTTCACATGTCCCCAATGCATCGGTCCCCAGTTCTCGTCATAAGGATGATGTTGATAAAAAACATGATATTCTCCTTTATACTGAACCAACCCATTGGGATCATTAATCCAGTTCGCTGGCGCCATAATATGATACCCTAACCGATATTGATGATTCACCTTTTTCTCTGCTTCATTTAATGAATGTTGAGCTTGCTCGATTTTATTTACCGTTAACATCATCATATCCCCCTATATAATCTGCGTGTTTTCTTGTACATCTTTTCTTATAAATCTATGTTTTTTAGAGTTTAGTAGTGTAAACATTGAAATAACGTTAAATACCAAAACCATACCTCCCATAATTAAATAGGTACGGGAAAAACCTACGCTATCATATAATCCTCCCGCTATGGGTGAAAGAACTGAAGCACCTATTTGTGAAGCGAATTGGAATCCAACCAAATAAAGGATAGAAGATAGGCGCGTGTCAAAGTTAGCTGCCAAATATTTGAAGATGGCAATGAGCATAATAGGAAGTTCTAATGCATGAATAAGCTTCATCGAAGATATTCCAATTGGACCAACAACAAGCCCTGACCCAATAATACGAAATCCCATTAGAAACCCTGCTAAAATTAAACTATTTTTTGCACCGATCTTATTTACAATAAACGGTGCTGCGAACATCATTCCAGCTTCTAAAAATACTTGAAACGAATTTAAGTAGCCAAATACTTGGTTACCTATCGATTCAGTAGGAAACAAAGATGCATAATAGATAGGAAATTGCTGATCATATACCCCATATACGCATGTAACACCAACAACATAAATCATAAAAAACCAAAATTCCTTCAATAAAAATAAACTGCCTACATCTCTTAGCGTGACGGATTCAGCTTTTTCCATTTCATAACTGCTCATTTCTACTTTTACAGAAAAAATAATAGCCACTAGGATAACTGCTGAAACAGATGCCACCCAAAAATTAATGTGAGGATTAATATTAAACAATTGTCCTGCAAAAAACGTAGCTGCAGCCCAGCCTAATGACCCCCACATTCTAGATTTTCCGTACTCAAATTTATATTTCCGGCTGACTTTCTCTATGTATGTTTCAATCGCTCCGATGCCCGCCAAAAACGCTACTCCTAAATATAGGCCTCCAATAATAGCCCCTATCAACACATTGTATTGAAGCAAAGGTCCATAAACAAAAATATAAAATGGTCCTACAAACACTAAAAGACAGCTAATAAAAAATAAAACGTGTTTCTTTAAACCTATCCTGTCAGATATATATCCGTACAAAGGCTGCATACACAAAGCAAAGATAGCGTTTACAGAAAAGATTAAGCCTGTTGCTGATCCATTCAACTTAATCTCTTGCCCTAACCAGATAGAAAATAAAGAGTAGCTTGACGACCACGTAAAAAAGAAGAAGAAAAAATATGCACTCAGCTTCCAATATAAACTTTTTGAACTTTTCATTTTAGTTACCCCTTTAGCTTAAGATATAAAATCTTTTATCTAACAAAATGAAAGCACTTTCAATTTGATTTTATGTCAACCGGTTTCATATGTCAACCGGTTTCATATTTTATATTTAAAAAAAGATTGTATTAGGTGTAAAAGTGGGCTTTGTGGTATGTTTAAATTGTTTAATAAACCGTTTACAATCCTTACATAGATTTTTATCACTCAAAAGAAAACGTAACGACTGAAAGCTATTTGCTTGATTGCAATTTATTTTAAGGCTTTTACATGTCTGATATATACTATAAAAGCAATGTTTTGGAGAAATTAGGAGGAAACTAGATGAAAGCCAAGATTAGTGATGTAGCAAAAATTGCAGGTGTTTCACCGACTACCGTTTCTCGTGTATTAAATAACCGTGGTTACATAAGCAAAGAAACGCGAGAAAATGTTTATAAAGCAATGAAAGAAATTAATTATTTCCCAAATGATATTGCACGTTCATTATTTAATAAGCGAACAAATTTAATCGGTATGATTGTCCCGCAAACGAGCAACCCTTTTTTCGGAGAGTTAGCCTTTCACATTGAAAGTATATGTGCTTCTCTTAACTACAAAGTACTTCTTTGCAACAGTCTTAATCGAATTGATAAAGAAAAAAAATATGTAGAGATGCTTATCAGAAATCAGGTAGATGGTGTGATTGCCGTCACTTATAATAGAGGTATTTTTGATTCAGAAAGTCAAAGTCTTCCTGTGGTAGCAGTGGATCATTATTTATCAACAGATATTCCTACCGTATCTTCTGATAACTATGCTGGAGGAAAACAAGCCACGGAATTGCTCATTTCAAAAGGTTGTAAGCATATTATTCATATTAACGGCCCCCTTAAACTCGAAACTCCAGCTAACTTAAGAAGGAAAGCTTATGAAAACGTGATGAAAAAGTACGAAAAACAGCCTATCACGTATGAAATTTCAAATACCTTCGACCGCAACATCCAGAGAGAAACTATTTCTAAGGTTTTTGAAGAAAATCCGGAAGTAGATGGTATTTTTGCAAGTGATGACTTACTTGCAGCTTTAGTAGTTGCAGAAGCACAAAAAAGAGGAAAAAACATCCCAAGAGATTTAAAAATCGTGGGCTATGACGGAACGGAGGCCAGTCAGACTTTGTTACCTGGTCTAACTACAGTTCAACAGCCCATTGAATCGATTGCTCAAACAGCCATTGATATTTTACTAAAAGAAATTGAAGGAGAATTCACCAATATACCTCGTGAAATCTGCCTTCCCGTTAAGCTTCTAGAAGGACAAACAACGTAAAAATACATTTTTTATAAAATAAATATCAGTTTGTTGCATATTCTTCTTCCTTTATTCACACCTTAACGTTACAGAAAGGAGTTGAATACAATGGCAAACAACAAAAGCAGCAATAATAATGAATTATTAGTATACGGAGCTGAACAAGCAATCGATCAAATGAAATATGAAATCGCTAGCGAGTTCGGAGTAAATTTAGGAGCTGACACTACTGCACGTGCAAACGGATCAGTAGGCGGCGAAATCACAAAACGTCTTGTACAATTAGCTGAGCAACAACTTGGCGGCGGACGTTTCTAAGACAATTTCATACACACCATGACTTAAGGAAGAATGGATATCCATTCTTCCTTTTCATATATTTACTTTCCATTTTTATATAAAAATTATTATTCTTCCTCCTCTTTACTGACTGATTTTGTTTTTCCTTTCTTTAGTACAGCGCTGATTCCTAAACAACAGACGGCTGCTATCCATCCGGAGATGAGAAAATAAACGGAAGTATTTGCAAAGAGTGTGCCTATTAAAATAAACAGGCCTCCAAGAATAATAAAAAAGACGTGACCCTCACCATTTCTTTTCACCTTCATCACCTCTCCTTACCTATACAAACGAATGTTCAGATACAAAAGAAACTTCTTGATAAACAAGAAGTTTTCTTCGTGCGTTCCTTTTTTAATAAAAATTAAAGGTGTTTTCTTTTTATTTATTCAACGAAACCCCTCAATATTCTTCTCAATTACATGCTATTCAATAATTTCTGCGGTTTTATACTCTTTCATAAATACATCAATAACATCTCCTGCTTCTTCGTTCTCCTCCTCCATTTGAACGAGTATTTGGTTTTGTGCATTTACCGAAAGGATTCTGACATCCGACATTCGGTTTATGTCCAGCTGCAATTCCAAATCTCTAGCAACTTCATCAGCTTTTAGTGAATCTTTGATAATATATCTGTGGCTTCTCATAACATTCGCTCCTTTACGTTATATGAACGAATATAGTTTATCCAAACTATCAGCGCACAATAACATTTTTCTTGTATCTTTCATTTAAACAAAACAAAAAAACGGCTGAGAAAAGCCGTTTTTTTGTTTTGCTTTTCATTTATGAAAAAGCATAGTTATTTCTTTAGTTGACCGTTCTCTGTATCAGGTATCATGCGCTTATTTATTCCGAATGCGTAAAAACTGATGACAACAAGAGCGAGGAAAATAACCCCTACAATAAGTGAAATACGCGTTTCATCATTAAACCACATGCCTACAAGCACCATAAGTAAAAAAGCAATAGTTATATAGTTTGTTACAGGCGCAAAAGGCATTTTGAAAGGATGACTGTCCATTTCAGCCCCTTTAGCTTTACGGAAACGAATTTGGCTGATAAGAATAATGAACCAAGGAATCATTCCTGGAAGCACGCTAGCGCTGTATACATAAACAAATACATTCGGTGGAGCGATGTAGTTTAAAATAACTCCAATTACTAACCCAATCATAACAGCGAGTGTGCTGTAAATCGGAACACCGTTACGAGAAATTTTTGTGAAGAATTTAGGTGCTTGACCGTTTACACCAAGCGTATAAAGCATGCGTCCTGCACTAAAAATTCCGCTGTTACAGCCTGACATCGCTGCTGTAATAACTACAAAGTTAATGATACCTGCAGCTGCTGTAACGCCAACTTTAGCAAATGTAGATACGAACGGACTTCCCAAGGAATCCAACTCATTCCACGGATATACCGTCACGATGACAAAAATTGCTCCAATATAAAAAATTAAAATTCGCCAGATGATGCTTTGAATTGCGCTTGTTAACGTTTTTTTAGGATCCTTTGCTTCACCAGCTGTAATACCAATTAGCTCGACTCCTTGATAAGCTGCAATAACAAGAGATAGCGCAAAGAAAAAGCCTGACCATCCGCCTGCAAAGAAACCGCCGTGTGCCCAAAGGTTTGATATCCCAATTGCGTCTCCGCCATTTCCAAATCCAAAGAAAATCAACCCAAGTCCTGCGATAATCATTAAAATAATTGTTACAATCTTAATCATCGCAAACCAAAATTCAAACTCTCCAAATGATTTTACTGAAATTAAGTTTGCTGTGCCTAAAATCAACATGGCGATAATACCAGGCACCCAAGCTGGTAAATGTGGGAACCAATAATGCATATATGCTCCTACCGCTATAATTTCAGACATCCCTACGATTACAAATTGAAACCAGTTGCTCCACGCAGCCATATAACCTGCCAATGGATGAATATATTTGTGGCCAAATGTAGCGAATGAACCTGTGCTTGGTTCCATGTACAGCATTTCGCCCATGGCACGCATAATAAAGAAAATAAACATTCCGCAGATTGCGTAAGCAAGCAATACCGATGGACCTGTCCATTGGATGGTGCTTGCTGATCCCATAAATAATCCAACGCCAATTGTTCCGCCTAGCGCGATCATTTGAATGTGACGGGATTCTAGGCCTCTTTTTAGCTCTTTGTCTGCCATTCCATTTCCTCCTCCTAAACTTGTTATAGCTCTGTTAGGAAAGATACTTTTTGTGTCTGATGGAACAGCTATCGTTTTTAAAACCTTCCATTTTTACCTAGTACCTTTACAACTAAACTACTTTTTCTATTTTTAGCTATCCGACTGTATAATTACTTATTTTATAATAATAAATTTCCCTCAGAAATACAATTGTTTTTTTCAGAAAAACACTCAATTAAACCTTTAACCTTTATTAAATCAATCATTTGAGTGAAATAGTTTTTTATTTCAGTATAATTTAAATTTTATGAACATTCAAAATAAATATAGACGCAGGGTACGGGAACACTCTATTTCTTAAGGCTAACGAAATGAAACCACTACTTAATCGAAAAAATTCCTTTCTTCTCCTTTTACGTTTCTTCTTTCTCTTCTTAGGGAAAGTATCCATAGAAAATAGAGATGAGGAGGGATTTTTCATGTGGCAAGCTGCGATGTGGGGCGGAATTTCAGGATCAGCTGTCCTTCTTGGTGCTTTGGCAGCAGTTTTTTTGCCTATCGGCAAAAAGATAATTGGTTATATTATGGCTTTTGGGACAGGTGTATTAATCGGAGCATCTACCTATGAGCTGCTTGGAGACTCGGTTCATAACGGCGGGTTAAAAGCTACTTCTCTTGGTTTTCTTGCCGGGGCTGTCGTTTTTACTTTTTTAGACTATCTAATTTCACGTCAAGGAGCGAGTAAAAGAAAGAGGTCTACCAAACAAATGGCTGCGAGTAGTTCTGGAATTGCTATATTTATAGGAACCGTAATGGATGCCATCCCAGAGTCCATTATGATTGGGGCTAGCTTAATTGAAAATGCAACCGTTAGCTGGCTTCTTGTTATCGCTATTTTTATAAGTAATATTCCTGAAGGACTGTCCAGTACGACCGGTCTAGTAAAAAGCAGATTCTCTAAAAAGAAAATTTTTTTACTATGGGCAGCTGTTTTGTTCATTTCAGCTTTTAGCTCATGGACAGGTTTTGTTTTTTTAGACCATGCATCTGAGACACTTATGGCTGCTATTGCTGCTTTTGCCGGCGGTGGTATCATTGCTATGGTAGGTTCTACAATGATGCCAGAGGCCTATGAAGAAGGAGGTTCTATTACGGGATTAATTGCTGCACTTGGATTACTTGCTTCGCTGATATTAGATCATTTTTCTTAATTGTCTTCATACTATTTCTATCGTATCCAAGTAGAAAGCACAAAGCCTTCTACTTGGAGACGTGTTTCCTTATCACATTATTATGAATGTGTCTTCTTAATAAGTAAAATCGTAGTTTTCTTTTATTTCCCGAGTAAAAGCTTTCCAATCCGTAGCTTCAAATTCTGCATTGCGTGCTTTTAACTCTTTTTCCATTCCTTGAATCTCTTGAACAGCTTCTATAGTTCTTTCACTTCCTGGTCCTACTCTCCAAATTAAGTTTTTGTATTCTTTAATCTTATCCATTAGATCC
>NZ_JBFULJ010000113.1:0-8636 GCF_056400385.1 Priestia sp. P5_B4 | reverse complement strand
CCTTTCTCCCCTACTAACAAACGCCGAGATGAACGCCTCGGCGTTTGTTAGTAGGGGAGAAAGGTGATTAATAKGACGCGTATTCCTGTAACGGTTATGAGAGGTGGAACGAGTAAAGGGGTTTTTATCAATCATGAAGAAATGCCTGTGAACAAATCGGATTGGGAACCGTTTTTGCTAGATATAATGGGAAGTCCGGATCAACGTCAAATTGATGGACTCGGCGGAGCCAATTCGCTGACGAGTAAAATTGCGATTATTAAAAAGTCAGATTTAGAAAAAGCTGACGTAGATTACACGTTTGCGCAGGTTAGCATCAGCGAATCTCTCGTTGATTTTAAAGGGAACTGCGGTAATATCTCTTCAGCAGTCGGACCTTATGCGATTGAACAAGGACTTGTACAAGCTGTGGAACCGGTGACTAAAGTGCGGATTTATAATACGAATACGAAAAAAGTAATCGTAGCGGAAGTAGAAGTAGAAAACGGAAAAGTGAAAACAGAAGGATCGTGTATGATTCCTGGAGTGCCAGGTACGGGTTCACCCATTTATCTTTCGTTTGAAAACGGAGAAGGAGCCGTTACTGGAAAACTGCTTCCGACGGGGAACGCTATTGATCTTCTGCAAACATCCATTGGGATAATAAAAGCATCAATTGTTGATGTAGGAAATCCGCTTGTATTTGTTAAAGCAGCGGATATTGGCCTAAAGGGAGCAGAACTTCCGCATGAATACACGGACAAACAGCTGAAGCTATTTGAAGAAATTCGCTCCATTGCAGCTGGAAAAACGGGGCTCGCACCTCAAGACAAAGCAACCAAACTGTCACCAGCGGTTCCAAAAATGACGATTATTTCTCCTCCTATGGACCACCGCGACGGGACGGGCAGAGACAAAGCGGCTTCTCAAATGGACGTATTAATTCGCATGATGTCGATGCAAAAACCGCATCAAACGCTTGCCATTACAGGAGCAATTTGTACAACAGCGGCTATCTATACAAAAGGCACGCTTCCGTCAGAAATGGTTCAATTAAAAGGCGATACCGTTCGACTTGCTCATCCAATGGGAATTATGGAAACCAGTGTGGATCTGAAAGCTGGACAGGTTAACGGAATCAAAGTAGTGCGTACAGCCCGTCTTATTTTTGAAGGATTTGTTTATACAAAGCATACGTACGATGTATGTTTATCAAGTTAATAACGTTCTCTAAAAAAAGCTCTTTCTAGGAAACTAGGAAGAGCTTTTTTATGTTAGAATATTTTTACTGAAAAATGGAAAATCAGATGGAGGTGCAAAGAAAATGATTGAGCTATGTAAATATAGAGAAGTGCAGGAGTTTAAAAACCATGTAGAACCGCTTTTAGCGAAAAATGAAATTCTTCATAACTTAGCGCTTGGCATTTTACACAGCTTAAATAAAAGCAGCAAACCAAATTTTATGGGTGTTATTTTAAAAGACAGCTGTGCTGCGCTTGTATTACTGCAAACCCATCCTAAGCAAATCATCCTGTCTCAGATACAGCAGCTAACGGAGGTTGAACTAAGCGAAGCGGCAGAGCTGTTACAAGAAATCAACATACCGGGCTTAGTTGGAGAGAAACAAACAGTTTTATATCTTTCTCAAAAACTAGCAGCGCTAAAAAATCAAGAAGCTTCTTTAAAAATGGATCAGCGTATTTATCGGTTAGACAAAGTAAAAAAAGCTGCGGAAGCTGAAGGAATGCTGGTAAAAGCAAGATTGGAACACCTTCCGCTCGTGACAGAATGGATTTGGGAGTTTATGGGCGTCATTGGAGAGCCTGTATCAAAAGAACAAGCTGCCAAAACAGGAGAAGCTTTTATTAAAGCAGGAAGGTTATTCCTATGGGAAGTGAATGGCAAGTATGTCTCGATTGCCAATGCTACGCGTCCAACGGCCCATAACATTACGATTAACTTTGTATATACGCCTCAAAAAGAACGTAAAAAAGGCTATGCCTCAAGCTGTGTATCCACGCTTTCTCAGCTTATGCTAGACGAAGGATTTCAAACAACAAGTTTATACACAGATATGACAAATCCTACGTCTAACAAGATTTATATGGAGATTGGGTATGAACACGTAGCGGATTCAGCATTGGTTTTATTTCATGAAAAAAAGTAGCAGGCTGCCTGCTACTTTTTCTATTACTTAAGGTTTTTTAACTAAATTAACGTGATTTAACGTTTTGCTATCATCAAAAATGAATTCAAGATCATAGGCGCCGGCGTGATAGGTGTACTTCGTTTGAGTAGTACCATCACCTTTTACTTTGCCTGTAAAGTTCGGCTGACCTAATTCTTTCTTTAAGTTAGCTTGGGTGATGGAGCCTAGATTTGTTTGACGCTCTACATTTGTACCAAAATAGCGGATTTCGTTAATGACGTTATTTTGATCATAGCCAAATGCGTATCCAGGGTGACCCATTTCCGCGTGATAGTAGTCAAAGTTGTTTGATGAACCTTCAGGCGGGGGACCGAACTGATCGCGAACGTCTTGACGCAGTGTTTTGCCAATTTTGAAGTCTGCCGTTAAGCGTGGCACTTCACCTTTTACTGCGGCGTTGTAAATTTCATTAATGTTTTTTACAGCTGTTTGACTTTGACTGCTTGTTTCTTGAGATGTAGCTGCATGTGCTGGTGTATCAAGCTGAGCGACAGGAGCAAATCCAAACGCAGCAATTCCTGTAATCGTTGCAGCCGCCGCTGCTTTTGATAGTCGTTGTTTCATTTTCATGATTTTTTCCTCCTATATATAACGATTTAGCAACCTCAGTCTACCTAAAAGAACAGGTAGGCCAGAATAATCAAGGAGTCTTAGTTGAGTTGGTAACTGATATATATAATGTAACACGTCTTTTAGAATGTAAACGTCAGTTAAAGTAAAAAGCAAAAAACGATTCATTTATCATAGGTGAAAAGATTGGTTTATATTCCTTTATTAGGTAAAAAACGTAATATAGAGAGGGTTCTAATGTTTTATAAAAAACTAGATAATAATTGTAAGTATGATACAATAAATCAAGTATTTGTTAAAAATACAATATTTATTTCTGGAGTTTTGATGTATGGAAAAAAATTTGATGAGAGGTACGCTTTTATTAACAGCGTCTTCTTTATTAACAAAGATTTTAGGCTTTATTTATATTATTCCTTTCACAGCCTTAGTGGGAACGTCAGGTTACGCGCTTTATAAGTATGCATACGGTCCATATACCTTGATGCTAAGCTTGTCGACAATGGGTCTTCCGCTTGCTGTTTCGAAGTATGTATCGAAATATAACGGTCTTGGAAACTACCGTGCGGGACAAGATTTGTTAAAAGCAGGACTTCTATTAATGACAATAACGGGCATAATAGGTTTCTTAGTCCTCTATACGATGGCACCGTGGCTCGCTGAACTAGTCATTAACGGAAAAGATTCCTCAGGAAATAGTCAAAAAGACGTAGTGTATGTCATCCAAATGGTAAGCTTTGCTTTAATTGTTATCCCGCCTATGAGTCTATTACGAGGCTACTTTCAAGGTAACCAGTCTATGGGACCGGCCGCGCTAAGTACGATTACTGAACAAATAGTGCGAGTGTTGTTCATTTTAGCAGGAGCATACGCTGTTATTCAACTTTTTCATAGCACAATGACAAAAGCTGTTGGAATCGGCACGTTTGGAGCGTTTATTGGAGGCGTAGGGGGAATTGTGATTCTTGGAGCGGTTTATTTGAAGCGCAAGCGGTTGATTATGAAAGAAGTGAACAGCGGAAAGAATAATAAGTCCGTTTCGTTCTCTTCAATGTCCAAAGAGCTTGTAACATACGCCGTTCCGTTTGTATTAGTTGGTTTAGCTATTCCTATCTATCAAAATATTGATACGTTTACGATTAACATGCTCTTTCAATCAATAGGATATGGACAAGCTAAAGCCGAAACGATCAACTCCGTTATTGGATTAGCCCAGATTTTGGTGATGGTGCCAGTATCGTTAGCGACTGCCTTCAGCATGTCGCTGATTCCGGGCATTACGTCTTCCTTTGTGCAAGGAAATTTACGGGAAGTAAAAGGGAAAATTACAAAAACACTGCAGCTGCTGTTATTTTTTACTCTTCCTGCTGCCGTGGGGCTTTGTTTATTAGGCAAGCCGGTATATATGATGATTTTTGGAGCAAAAAACAGTCCTGAAATCGGTGGAGTTGTTTTACAATGGTACGCGCCTGCTGCCATTTTATTTGCTCTTTTTACAGTAACAGCCGCAATTCTCCAAGGAATTAATCAGCAAAAGAAGCTAATCTTAGGCTTGGGCTTAGGAATTGTTGTGAAGATAGTATTAAACGTACTGCTGGTTTCAAGCTTAAAAGAAATTGGACCGGTTGTCGCGACTTACGGAGGGTATGGTGTATCGGTTATATATAACTTTTATTTAATTGAAAAATCCATTTCTTACCGAGTTCAATCACTGGGACAAGCTGCGTTGACACCTGTTTTATTAGTAAGTGTGATGTCAGCCGCTGTGATTATCGGCAATTATACTTCTCACTATTTTTTAGAAAATAAGCTGTCTGCATCTTCACTTGCGATTAGCACATCTTGTATTTCAATTGCTTTAGGTGCTGCCGTGTATCTAGGACTTGGCGTAAAAACAAGTTTAGGGCAATCCGTTGTATTAAATAGAAGAAAAAGAATGTAAAGGAGAGAAAGTAGTGTCAAAAGGTTTTGTACTAACCGTGGCGGCTGGAGGGTGTATAATAATTTCCGGAGCGCTGCTGCTATTAAATTGGGAAAGATTGTTTGGAGATTATCGTCCCGTTCAAACAGCAACAGCTGTATTCAAGCTAGAAGTGGGAAGTCAAGATGTAGCGAGGACTACAGATTCAGATGATGCTCTTCACTATATGGTAAAAAAAGGACATTTAGATGAATATATTCATATGATGAATGAAAAAGGCTATATGTTAAAAGAAAAAGATATTGATCATAACCGACTTGTTTTTAACGATGGACAAGAGGATGAGCAAATTTACTACAAGCGTTTTGCCAAGAAGTATACGATGATTGATGGAGAAGGGTAAAAGCTTTCACTTAGAATTACTACATACTAAAATCATTAAAAGAAAACGCCACCTTGCGAATAAAAGGTGGTGTTTTTTAGTTAGGTTATCTTATCTTAGTTTCGCTTTTGCTATACCTGCTACTACCATACTAGTAATAAAAATAACTACAATTCCAATGTTGGTCGGGGTATCAAAAAAGATTTTTGAAACCGCCAAAGCGATAATGAGTCCAATAGCTACTCCAGATAATTCTTTCATCAATTTCAACGTTAACACCTCTTAAAAAATATCGATCAGGAAAAGTCTAACATTCTTGGTAAAGTGTTTTCAATCAATAGTGGGTTAACAAAAGAGATGTAATAAAAGTGCTCTGCTACACATGCCCTTCTAGAAGACTAGCAGACTTACCGTAAGCGCTTTGCTAGGAGGCATGTGATGATTAATTTAGAAGATTGATCTGTATTTTAGTAGACTAAAACCGTATAATCCTATGTGTTTTTAAAGTTTTTTTGCATGAAAAAGAAAAATAATATTGACAATTGTTAAAAAACTATTAATATTGACTATATAATATTGACTATATTACATAAAACAAATAGCTATTGTTTTCCTTATCAAGAGAGGTGGAGGGACTGGCCCTGTGAAACCCGGCAACCGCTGTCTATGACAGAATGGTGCCAAATCCTTAAGAACAGTATGTTCTTGAAGATGAGGAAGAGACGTTTGGTTAACGAGCTCTTCCTTTATATAAAGGAAGAGCTTTTTTTATATYATAGGGGGAGTAAGTCAAATGAAGAGATTTCTTGTTTTAGCAGTTGCGCTTGTACTACTCGTAACTGGCTGTCAGTCAAAAAGCACAAAAAGCAGTGGAAGTGAAGAGAAAGGAAAGAAGCGAATTGCTCTTGTTTTACCCGAAAAGATTGGAGTTAACCCGTTTTTTCAACAAATGGATGATGGGGCAAAACGCGCTGGAAAGAAGTATAACATTGATGTGAAGACAATTGAATCTACGGATCAAGCAGCCATTGAAAGTAACTTGCGTGCTGCCGTAGCAGAAAACTATGACTTGATTATTACATCTTCTTTTGAATCCGAAGATGCGTTGAAAAAAGTAGCTCAAGAAAACCCGCAGCGTCAATTTGCGATTATTGATACAGTGGTCGATTTACCAAATGTAAGAAGCGTTGTATTCCGTGAACAAGAAGCTTCATATTTATTAGGAGCAGCAGCAGGATTAGTTACAAAAACGAATAAAGTAGGAATGGTTGCTGCTGATGATATTCCATTATTAAAAAAATGGACGGTAAGTTTTAAAGAAGGATTACAATCAACAAATCCGAAAGCAGAGTTTCTAGTAAACTATGTTGGAAGCTTCTCTGATCCAGCTAAAGCAAAAGAACTTGCTATTTTACAGGCTTCAAAAGGAGCTGACTTTATCGCCGGAGCTTCAGCGGTAGGCGACTTGGGTATATTTGAAGCAGCAAAAGAAAAAGGTTTTTATACGGCAGGCCAAGATATTGACCRTACGGAAGTAGATCCTGAGCATATCGTTTTATCGCAGTTGAAAGGATCTGATGCGGCTGCTTATGAAACGGTAGAAGCACTCGCAAATGACAAATTTAAATCCGGTGTAGTGAAATACGGCTTAAAAGAAAAAGGTGTTGGGTTAACGTATGTGACTCAAGACAGCAAGACGCCTCTTAATGACTTTGTAGGGCAAGGTGTAATTGAACAATTAAAAGAAATTAAAGATTCGATTATTGATGGAAAAACAGTGGTAAAAGATCCGTTAGCAAAGTGAGTTGAAAAGAGAAGTCGAGTAAGGCTGGCTTCTCTTTCTTATTTTTGAAAAAATCCTAATGGGGAAAGGAGCAATGAATAGAATGAGTGAGCTGCTGCAGTTAACGAATTTGACGAAGAAATACGGTTCATTTTCAGCAAATGATAACGTGTCCTTTAAACTGAAAAAAGGCGAGGTTCACGCGCTGGTTGGAGAAAATGGCGCTGGAAAAACGACGTTGATGAGGATGCTTTACGGAATGGAAAAGCCGAGTTCAGGAAGTATTCAGCTACATGGGAAAACCGTCTCGTTTTCATCTCCTGCAGATGCGATCAAAAATGGAATAGGCATGGTGCATCAGCATTTTATGGTTTTTCCGCATTTTACAGTGGCTGAAAATATTGTCTTGGGGCATGAGCCAAAGAAAGGCCTCTTTTTTAATAGAAGGCAGGCGAAAGCAGATGTACAGCAATTAACCCAAACCTATCAAATTTCAGTAGATGTTCATAAGAAAGTAAAACATTGCTCAATTGGAGAACARCAAAAAATTGAAATTTTAAAAGTGCTGTATCAAGGAGCAGAAATCATTATTTTAGACGAGCCTACCGCCGTTCTTACTCCTCATGAAGTGAAGGAACTATTAAAAACAATCCGTTTTTTAGCTTCTCAAGGTAAAAGTATCATTATTATTACACATAAGCTGCAAGAAGTGATGGAAGTAGCGGACCGCATTACGGTTCTTCGAAATGGTAAAGTAGCCGGCGTCACAAGTAAAGAAGATACCAATGCTCACCACCTAGCCAGGCTGATGGTAGGGCGAGAATTAAAAGAGCGTCCTGCAAGAATACCATCACAAGGTACCTCTCATTTAAACGTACAAAATCTCTTTTTAAAAGGAAAAGGACAAAAAAACGTATTGCAAAATGTGTCTCTTCACGTTTCTGCAGGCGAAATTGTAGGTATTGCAGGCGTTTCGGGAAATGGACAATCGGAGCTTCTTCAAACAATTGCTGGATTAGTAGAAACAGATAGCGGAAGTATTAAACTTGGGGATGAAGATCTTACAGGGCGATCTGTGCGTGAAAGAAGAGAGGCAGGAATCGCTCATATTCCAGAAGATCGCTATATGTGGGGAGCCTCTAAGGACGATACGATCGAAGAAAATGCACTCATGGGCTATCAGTATAAAGCTTCTTACTCGAAGATGGGCTGGCTGAAAAGAAAGATATTCAAGTCGAGCGTGGAGGAATGGATAAATGAATTTTCGATTAAAGCCACTTCATCTAAGCAAAAAGCCGGAGAGCTGTCAGGGGGAAATCTGCAAAAATTGATTGTTGCCAGAGAGCTTGGGCAAAACACTTCTTTTCTACTTGCTGCTGAACCAACGCGAGGAGTGGATATTGGGGCAATGGAACGTATTCATGATGCCTTGATTCAAAAACGGAATAATGGTTCCGCTATTTTACTTGTGTCTTCGGAACTGTCGGAGATTATCTCACTATCAGATCGAATTTTAGTTATGTACGAAGGCAGTATTGTTGGAGAGCTTACAAGGAAAGAAGCAACAGAAGAGAAACTAAGCATATTAATGGCAGGAGGAACGGTAGAAGGTGATACAGTTGCAGAAACTTCTTAAATCATTAATTCAGCCGATTATTGCAGTTATTTTTGGCTTAGCAATAGGAGGCATTATTATTTCCTTAACTGGTGGTTCGGTTCTTCAAACATATACAGAGCTCTGGAATGGAGCGTTTGGTAATTTTTATTTCTTCACTACTACGCTGGCTCGCGC
>NZ_JBFULJ010000112.1:0-8778 GCF_056400385.1 Priestia sp. P5_B4 | reverse complement strand
TAAATACAGTGAATAGGAAGAGTACGGGATGTTCGTCTTTCAGAGAGAGAAATCAGCTGCTGTGAGATTTCTTAAGAATGTGCACTCGGAATGTCGCCTATGAGTAGCTTTTTTGAACAGCTGCATAGCTCAGTAGAAAAAGCCGGTTAATCAACCGTTATGAAATGAAGTGTATAGGCTTATCAAACGGGATACGTCTATAAAAAAAGGTGGTACCGCGAAATCAACTCCTTTCGTCCTTTTATTAGGAAAGGAGTTTTTTTATGTTTATAAAAGCTTTACACAGTTTCTAAAGACTGAAACTTTATATTATGGAGGTATACATTATGTCTGAAAAAGAAGTGACTCTTCCAACGAAGTATGATCCAAAAGCCGTTGAAGAAAATCGTTATCAGTATTGGTTAGACGGGAAGTTTTTTGAAGCAACAAATGACCCTGAAAAAGAGCCATATACAATTGTAATTCCACCCCCAAACGTAACGGGCAAGCTGCATTTAGGCCACGCTTGGGATACAACGTTACAAGATATCTTAACGCGTATGAAGCGCATGCAAGGCTATGACGTTTTATGGCTTCCTGGCATGGACCATGCGGGGATTGCAACGCAGGCAAAAGTAGAAGAAAAGCTTCGCAGCGAAGGGAAAAGCCGCTACGATCTAGGCCGCGAAAATTTTGTAGCCGAAACATGGAAATGGAAAGAAGAATATGCAAGCTTTATTCGCCAGCAGTGGTCGAAGCTAGGACTTGGCTTAGACTATTCACGCGAGCGCTTCACGCTTGATGAAGGCCTTTCTAAAGCAGTGCGCGAAGTATTCGTAACGCTTTACAAAAAAGGATTAATCTATCGCGGAGAATATATTATTAACTGGGATCCAGCTACAAAAACAGCTCTTTCAGACATCGAGGTTATTTACAAAGATGTACAAGGTGCGTTTTATCATATGCGCTATCCGTTGGCAGATGGTTCTGGACATATTGAAATCGCAACAACTCGTCCTGAAACAATGCTAGGAGATACGGCTGTAGCTGTTCACCCTGAAGATGATCGTTATAAGCACTTAATCGGCAAAAAGGTTGTCCTTCCGATTGTAGGTCGTGAAATTCCAATCGTAGGCGATGATTATGTAGATATGGAATTTGGTTCTGGTGCGGTGAAAATTACGCCTGCTCATGACCCGAACGATTTTGAAATTGGAAACCGCCATAATTTAGAGCGTATTTTAGTGATGAATCAGGACGGTACGATGAATGACAAAGCAGGTAAATATGAAGGAATGGATCGTTTTGCTTGCCGTAAGCAAATTGTTAAAGACCTTCAAGAAGACGGTGTATTGTTCAACATTGAAGACCACATGCATTCAGTAGGTCACAGTGAACGAAGCGGTGCCGTTGTTGAACCTTATTTATCAACTCAATGGTTTGTAAAAATGCAGCCGTTAGCAGATAAAGCAGTAGATCTTCAAAAGCAAGAAGAAAAAGTAAACTTCGTGCCTGATCGTTTTGAAAAGACATACTTACACTGGATGGAAAATATTCGCGACTGGTGTATTTCGCGTCAGCTTTGGTGGGGACATCGCATTCCAGCTTGGTATCATAAAGAAACTGGAGAAGTATACGTAGATCATGAGGCTCCAGCAGATATTGAAAACTGGGAACAAGATTCAGATGTATTAGATACATGGTTCAGTTCAGCGCTATGGCCATTCTCAACAATGGGCTGGCCCGATGTGGATGCAGCAGATTTCAAACGCTACTACCCAACAAACGTGCTTGTAACAGGCTACGATATTATTTTCTTCTGGGTATCTCGTATGATTTTCCAAGGTCTTGAATTTACGGGTAAACGTCCGTTTGACGATGTACTCATTCACGGTCTTGTACGAGATGCTGAAGGTCGTAAAATGAGTAAATCACTTGGTAACGGTGTAGACCCAATGGAAGTAATCGAGAAATACGGTGCAGATTCTCTTCGCTACTTCTTATCTACAGGAAGCTCACCAGGACAAGATTTACGCTTCAGCTTTGAAAAAGTCGAAGCGACGTGGAACTTTGCAAATAAAATTTGGAATGCTTCTCGTTTTGCATTAATGAACATGGACGGCATCACATTTGAAGAGCTTGATTTATCAGGCGAAAAGTCAGTTGCTGATAAATGGATTTTAACGCGCTTAAATGAAACGATTGAGCACGTAACAAAATTAGCTGACAAATATGAATTCGGTGAAGTTGGACGCATTCTCTATAACTTTATTTGGGATGATTTCTGCGATTGGTACATTGAAATGGCTAAACTTCCTCTTTACGGAGAAGATGAAGCAGCTAAAAAGACAACTCGCTCAATTTTAGCTTATGTACTTGATAATACAATGCGACTTTTACATCCATTCATGCCGTTTATTACCGAAGAAATTTGGCAAAGCTTGCCGCATGAAGGCGAATCGATTACAGTAGCTAAATGGCCGGAAGTACGCCCTGAGCTTTCTGATAAAGAAGCTGCTAACGATATGCGTTTACTTGTAGATATTATCCGTGCTGTTCGTAACATTCGTGCTGAAGTGAACACGCCGATGAGCAAACAAGTAAAATTATTTATCAAAGCTAAAGGTGAAAATATTCAAAACCAGCTTGAAAAGAACCGTGCGTATGTAGAACGTTTCTGTAATCCAAGTGAGCTTGTGATTTCAACAGATGTTTCATTAGATGAAAAAGCAATGACTGCTGTTGTAACAGGCGCAGAATTAATTTTACCTCTTGAAGGTTTAATTAATATTGAAGAAGAAATCGCGCGTTTAGAAAAAGAATACGACAAGTTAAACAAAGAAGTAGAACGTGTACAAAAGAAATTAAACAACCAAGGCTTTATTGCAAAAGCGCCTGCTAAAGTAGTAGAAGAAGAGCGTGCAAAAGAGCAGGATTATGTTGAAAAACGCGAAGCTGTTCAGTCTCGTATTGCTGAATTACGCGGATAATCGACGGGTTAATGAACCAACAGAAAAAGCGTGGCTTGTATAGCGACGCTTTTTCTCTACATAATAATAGCGATGGAAAAGAAAGGTGAATAAAAGATGATAACGACATATGAAGAAGCGCTTGATTGGATTCATAACAGACTTCGCTTTGGAATCAAGCCGGGGTTAGAACGAATGGAATGGATGCTAGAGCAGCTTGATTTTCCGCAGCAAAATCTAAATGCTATTCATGTTGCTGGGACGAATGGTAAAGGTTCTACCGTTTCTTATTTGCGAAACATGTTAGAAGAAGCAGGGTATAAAGTTGGAACGTTTACTTCTCCTTATATCGAAACATTTAATGAACGGATCAGCGTGAATGGACAGCCTATTTCAAATGAAGCAATGACCGCTCTTGTTCAGGAAATAAAGCCTGTTGTGGAGCGACTAGAACATACAAGTTTAGGATCAGCAACGGAATTTGAAGTGATTACAGTCATGGCTTTTCTTTATTTCGGCTATCATGAGTCAGTTGACTATGCTGTGTTTGAAACAGGTCTTGGAGGACGATATGACTCAACAAACGTTGTGAATCCTATGGTGAGTATTATTACAAACATTGGATTTGATCACATGGCAATATTAGGTGATACGGTAGAAGAAATTGCAGCAGAAAAAGCGGGGATTATTAAAAAAGAAGTCCCTATTATTACCGGTGCAGAGCAAGTGAAGGCGCTTGATGTCATTACTGAAGAAGCAAAGTCAAAGCATGCTTCGTTATTTGTGTTAGGAAAAGATTTTGACATTAAAAACTATGAGCCATTAGCAAATGGAGAAGGCTTTGCGTTAAAAACGCCGTATGGCACATTTGAACATTTAGAATTAAATATGCTTGGCTATCATCAAGTGAAAAATGCAGCTTTGGCTCTCATGGCCGTTTGTTATTTAAAAGAAAAGAAAAAGCTTTCTATCTCCAATGAGCAAATGATAAAAGGGATTCAGCATACAAAGTGGAACGGCCGCTTTGAGATAGTAAATGAGCATCCTTTAACGATTATTGATGGGGCTCATAATGCAGAAGGCATTGATAGCTTGTTATCTACTTTACGCCTTCATTATGAAAATCGAAACATTCATTTAATTTTCAGCTGCTTAAATGATAAAAGTGCTGATCGAATGGTTCAAGAACTTGACACAATCGCTGCAAGTATTACATTTACGTCGTTTGACTTTCCTCGTGCTCGCGCAGCTGGGGAGCTTTATGAGATGAGTACTCATCATAATAAGCATATGGATGAAGAGTGGAAAAAAGCAATTGCTTACGTAAAGGAAAAGGCGACAGGTGAACAAGACATGGTCGTGATTACAGGGTCTCTGTATTTTATATCAGAAGTAAGGGCTTTTCTTCTAAAATGAGCAAAAGCAGCAAGTGAAATCTTGCTGCTTTTAACATAATGTGAGGAAGGGATACGGATAATAAGGAAGCACTAAGTTCAAAGTATTGTCACTTTCACCCCCTAGGTAAGTGATATATAATAAACATGTACATCACTAAATAAGGAGATTGTTAACATGAGTAAGAATAATGAAAAAATTGTACCAAAAAGTAATAAAAACTTTACCGGTATTATTCTTACCTTTTCAGTGATAGCGAATGTTATTATTTTACTGCTATTCTTTTCGAATATTGGCTATCAAGGAAAAGTAAGTTTTGATTTGACTATCTTTCCACGGTTAAATGCTATTTTGAATAGTTTTACGTTTATTTTTTTAGTTGCAGCGTTGATTTCAATTTTTAGGAAAAATATTAACGCTCATAAAGGTTTTATTTTAGCAGCATTCACTTCCACACTGCTCTTTTTAGTTTCATATTTAACATTCCATTACATTTCCACAGAAACAGCTACGTTCGGTGGAGAAGGAATCGTTCGTCCCATTTACTTCTTCATTTTGATCACACACAGTTTCCTAGCAGCGATTATTGTTCCGCTGGCACTGTTTGCACTTGTGTGGGGCTGGACAATGCAAGTTGAAAAACACAAAAAAATTGTGCGATGGACAATGCCAATCTGGCTTTATGTAAGTCTTACAGGTGTAATTGTCTACTTATTTATGGCTCCTTACTATTAAAAGACGTCTGCTTTTGCAGACGTTTTTTTATGCTGTTTTTGTTTTTTAGTGGTATAATCCTTATTACCTATAAAAAGTGTGTTTTAAGGAAGGAGGCATACAGAATATTACTTTTATGGGTATTATGATTCAGTTTATTAACCAAGGAGCTGTTTGATACTAATCAATAAAGGAGAGATATTGAAATGGATAAACTGTCAACGAGGAATAAAGGAATTTCTCTAATGAAAGTGATTGTACTGGTTATCGTAATAGGTCTTCTTGCAGCTTTTCTCATTCCGTTTCTTGGCAGCTATTTAAGGGAACGAGATACATTCCTTCACTCAAAAGAAAACCTACAATTAAGCAGCAGGCCTGAGATGGAAGAAATAGTATGAGTTTAATTTACCTCTATGCCTTTGTTTCAGGTATCACGTTAGGTTCATTTTATAACGTAGCAGGACTTAGAATACCTCAGAAAAAATCTATTTTATCTCCAAGATCTCATTGTCCACACTGTTTATACGTTCTTTCTCCACAACAATTAATTCCCATAGTCTCCTACATTAAAAATGCAGGAAAATGTAGTATGTGTCACAAAAAAATCTCCTTCATCTACCCATTCATAGAATTTTCGACAGGAAGTTTATTTGTATATGCTTTTTTTAGATTGAATATGACGTTAGAACTGATTGTCATATTAACCTTTGTTTCTTTTTTAACAATTATAGTTGTCTCAGACATAGCCTATATGATTGTCCCAAATAAGGTGCTGCTTTTCTTTTTACCTATCTTTCTACTTGAGCGTCTTTTCATTCCATTAAATTCGTGGAGTGATTCCTTAATGGGAGGAGGAATCGCATTTTTTCTCCTCTTTCTAATC
Source organism: Priestia sp. P5_B4 (assembly GCF_056400385.1). NCBI lineage: Bacteria > Bacillati > Bacillota > Bacilli > Caryophanales > Bacillaceae > Priestia > Priestia sp. P5_B4. Next base: position 2,838 of record NZ_JBFULJ010000112.1, on the reverse strand, counting down.
GCATTTCTCAGCAGAGGAGGGCTTGGAGAAGGAGATATTAAACTGTATGCTTTGATTGGTATTGTGCTTGGAGTAAAGCTTGTTTTGCTATCGCTTTTTTTAGCTATATTAATAGGCGGAATCGTTAGTATAGGAGCGTTATTAATGAAAAAGGCAAAGGTAGGTGTACCAATTCCTTTCGTTCCATTTATTTTTATAGGCACAATCGCTGCTTATTTTCATGGAAACGAATTGATAGATTGGTATGTTAGCAACTATTTTTATTGAGCTTCAAGTCTTCGACAAATTTAAAATTTCTGTAACTAAATAGCGAAAACCTTTTGTAACAAGACGACAAATGTCTTGTTATTTTTTTTTTCTTCTATGATAGCATGGAAAAAAGTGTATGTTTTATGTCGGTTTACCTCAGCTTGCAACCGGTACTAAGACTACGTTAACTAAAGGCGGTGGGGCAGTGGACAAGCAGGAACGAAAAATTTCAATTAAAATCAACGGTCAATCCAAGGAAGAACAAGTGCCAGAAAAAGACGAGTTTACGTGGGTTCTTCCGGAACCGGGATCCACAGATTCTCATGTGGAAGAAAATAAAGTGGTGTTTATTGAAGATGTAAGAAATGAAAAAAAGAAAAAGCCGCGATTACATCCTAAAAATGTTTCGATTAAAACGGTAAACGGCGGTGTGATCAAACGAACAGCTGTGATTGTACTGCTAGCAGTTGGAATAGGCAGCGGCATCGGTATGGTTGGTGTGAAAATGATGACAGGAAGCGAACAGCCTGTAAGCAAAGCACAAACAAGTGAGCAAACGAAAGAAGAAAAAACTTCTCAAACAGCGTCTACCACTGAAAGTGTTGGTAAAGCTGAAAAGAAAAGCGAACAGGAATCGAAGGGGACATCAGCTGCTGCTTCTACTTTAGAACCTTTTTCCTTTTACATTGTTCAAGCAGGTGCTTTTTCATCAAAAACTGCTGCAAATAAAGCAATGGATAAATGGAAAGAAGAGAACGAAGCAGGCGAGATCTTTTCACCTAAAACCTATTCTCTTGTCGTTGGTGCTGCCACTGGAGAAGAAAAAGCGAACGCACTTAGTAAAACTTATAAACAACAAGGTAAAGATGTATATGTAAAGTCTTATGAAATTAAGCCCACTAGCGAATTAGGGAAAAAAGATCAAACGGTTATAACAACAGCGCAGCCGTTTATGGCTAATCTCTTAGATCAATCTGTTAAAGCGATTGAAGGACAGCGGGTAGCCGATATCAAATCTCTGAAAAAAGAGCTGAAAAAAGTTCAGAAAGAAGCGTCAAATGAAGACATTAAAACCATGGTGAGCACCCTTCAAAAAGCTGCTGCTTCTCTGTCTTCATATGAAGACAATAAAAGCAGTAAAGATGCTTGGCTTGCTCAGCGATACGTGTTAAAAGCTCTTCAGCAGTATGAAAGCCTTGTAACGTCTTAACAAGTGAGGTAGTGTAATGCTGCCTCACTTGTTTATTGTCATTTGGAGATGAAATTGCTAAAATAACGGTGTGTCCTTCTTTTTTAAATCAAAATGCAAAGGTGAGATGTATGAAACAAACATTAATTTTAGCCTCAGGCTCTCCTCGTCGAAAAGAATTACTTCAGCAGCTTCACATTCCCTTTACCGTTCACGTTAGTACAATTGAAGAAATCATCAATCCATTATACACTCCGTCCGAGGTAGTAATGGATTTAGCTAGGCAAAAAGCAGTGGACGTCGCTTCGCATCATAAAGAGGATATTGTCCTAGGTGCCGATACAGTTGTCGTATATGGCAATCGTATTTTAGGAAAGCCAAAAACGAACCAAGAAGCGATTGAAACACTTACGATGCTGTCAGGTCAAAAACATCAGGTGTTAACTGGAGTAGCGTTCGTATCAAATGCAAAAGTTCATACGTTTTATGAACAAACAGATGTAGAGTTTTGGCCGATTGAAGAAGATGAAATCGTACAGTACGTAGAGTCAGGAGAGCCTATGGATAAGGCTGGTTCTTATGGAATTCAAGGTCTCGGTGCTGCGCTAGTTAAAAAAATTGAAGGAGACTATTTCTCCGTGGTGGGCTTGCCGCTCTCCCGAACAATACGTGAGCTAAAAAAATACGGTTTCGTTTACTAAAAAGGAGTGGCGAAATTGGATCAATCATTGTTAATTAAAGATTTTCCTCAAGATGAAAGACCTCGAGAGCGCCTTGTGTCAATGGGTGCTTCTAGTCTTTCTAACCACGAGCTTATTGCTATTTTGCTGCGCACTGGAACCAAAGATGAATCTGTTCTTCAGCTGTCCAATCGCATATTAACGCATTTTGAAGGTCTTCAACTTTTGCAGCATGCATCGCTTGATGAAATGATGAATATTAAAGGTATCGGACCTGCAAAAGCAATTCAAATTATAGCGGCTATTGAAATAGGTAAGAGGATTGTACAGCGGAAATCTAGTCAGCGATATACCATTCATGGCCCTGAAGACGGAGCTAATTATGTGATGGAAGAAATGCGCGTGCTGTCTCAAGAGCATTTCGTCTGTTTATACCTCAACACGAAAAATCAAGTTCTCCACAAGCAAACCATTTTTATCGGAAGCCTCAATTCATCTATTGTCCATCCAAGAGAAGTATTTAAAGAAGCCTTTCGTCGTTCCGCTGCATCCCTTATTTGTATTCATAATCATCCCTCCGGCGACCCTACTCCCAGCAGAGAAGATATAGAGGTAACGAAGCGCTTAAAAGAGTGCGGATTTATCATAGGAATTGAATTGTTAGATCATTTAATTATCGGAGATCGAAAATATATTAGTTTAAAAGAAAAAGGATACATG
>NZ_JBFULJ010000111.1:0-8784 GCF_056400385.1 Priestia sp. P5_B4 | reverse complement strand
GTTTATTGGCGTAAGCAATACCTTTAATCAAAAAAATATTAACAAAAACACCAAAGAAGCTGTACAAACGCTGCTTCCTCTCATTCAGCAGCTCAAGCAGCAAGAATGTTTTATTCGAACTTGCATTTCCACCGCCTTTTATTGCCCGTATGAAGGAAAAATACACGAACGCGACGTGCTGGCCCTTTGCGAAAGCTTTGTGGAGGCTGGAGTGAATGAGCTAAGCGTTGCTGATACAATTGGTATGGCAAACCCTAAAGATGTATTTTCACTTTTCTCGAAATTAAAACAAAACTTTCCCCACATGCTACTTGCTGCGCACTTTCACGATACGAGAGGATTAGCCATTGCAAATATCTATGCAGCTCTGCAAGCCGGTATTAACAGGTTCGATTCATCCGCTGGGGGGTTAGGTGGATGTCCATTCGCTAAGGGAGCAACGGGAAACGTAGCTACGGAAGATCTCGTCTTTATGCTTCATGAAATGGGTATTTCCACTTCTATTAATGAAGAAAAGCTGCTCGAAGCGGTCGCTTTTATCGCTCCTCACATTTCAAGACCGATTGAAAGCAAGCAATACTCTTTATTTGAACAGCGTTAAAAATTAGGTTTTTATGAGAGCGATGCTATAATAAATAATAGCTATATTAACAAAAGGAGCCGCTAATCATGAAAAAATGGCTATTATTAATAGGAAGTGTTTTTGGAGCATTTGCCGCTCTTGGCATCTTTTTTACAAATCAAATGATGTACATCCGTAAAAAGACCGACAAAGTTATTATTGACCGCGATACGGAAGATGGCTTTTATGATGAGAAAGTCTATAGCACTCTTCCTAAAGAAGCATTTGTGCTTCCTTCTTCTTTAGGCTATAACATAGCKGGGACTGTTATTAAACAACACGAACACAACCGATTTATGATTCTTTCGCACGGAGTTACAGTTCATTCACTGAACTCTATGAAATATGCTCGGCTTTTTCTAAAGCTTGGATGGAACGTCGTTCTTTATGATCATCGCCGACACGGCAAGTCTGAAGGGAAAACAACGAGCTACGGCTATTATGAAAAACTGGACCTTCAATCCGTTGTTCATTGGGTAAAAGAACAATTCGGTTCAACTATTTCCCTTGGGATTCACGGGGAGTCTATGGGAGCTGCGACCACTCTTTTGTATGCTGGAATGGAAGACGGAGCTGATTTTTATATTGTCGACTGCCCTTTTTCTGACTTGGAAGAACTTCTTGCCTATCGCTTAAAACAAGATTTCCACCTACCCAAACAGCTTGTCATGCCAGCAGCTAATATTATTTTAAAATGGCGAGAAGGTTACTCATTTAAAGACGTATCACCTATTTCAGTCGTAGATCAAATCAAACATCCTGTTCTGTTTATCCATAGTAAAGAAGATGACTATATTCTTCCTAAAATGACAGAGCAGCTGCATGCCAAAAAAATGGGAGCAAAACGGATGTATTTAGCACCTGTAGGCACTCATGCCCGCTCGTATGCTGATAATCCAGAGGAATATGAACAAGTTATTGAATCATTTTTAGAAAAAATACAAAAAGAAGCGCTTTAAAGCGCTTCTTTTGTTTTATCGATAAATGACATGCGCGGATTTAAAATTTGAGAAGGACATTTTAGCATAAACGCATAGGCACTTTCATTGTAGTCAATCGTCATATTATCATCTAAAAATACTTGCTTTGTTTTTTCGACAAGAACAGGAACAAAATTCGTCTCAATGGTTACATCATCGCTCTCTTTTTCATCAACAATCCATAGCGTCGTTACACCGCTCACAACACAGCCGCATCCATCCGTATCGTATTTTAATTTTAAATATAGTGAAGAATCTTTCCCGTACTTTTCTTGTACTTTTGCTATCGCTTTATCAGTAAAGGTAATATTCATTTTCCTTTAACTCCTTTTAAACTAATTGTATAAACAAACGAAAATTGCTTATATAATGAGTATAATACACATCTCGCTTTCATTAAACTCTGGCGCTTCATATAGATGTGTACAAAAAGGAGGTTTTTTTATGTCAAAAGTACAAATTAAAGTAATGGATAACGGCTCTTTCCGTGTCACTGGAGACGTTGAATTAATTGATGCAGACGGCAACAAATTTGAAACAAAGCCGACATTTTCACTATGCCGATGTGGCCAGTCGCAAAAGATGCCCTTTTGCGACGGAAATCATAAAGGAAAATTTGACTCTTGTGTGCGCGCTGCAAAAATTTTAGACGAGCAGTAGATTCATAGAAATACAGCCTTACTGAACGAAACCATTAACGAAAAACATTGATAACCTGTGGTTAAAGCACAGGTTATTTTCTATTAAACGCATCCCCTGCCAATTTTTCTACGAGCCCCGGGGCAAGCTGATACATCTTCGAGCCTATATTCATCCACTTAGGCAAGTTGACTTCTCGTTTTGGTTTCCCAATAATATTGACCGTTTTTTCAGCTACGTATTGAGGGGTTAACATAAACTTTTCTACACTTTTTTCATAGTTTCCTGATTGGTCTGCTATTGAAAAGAAGTTGGTTTGAATAGGACCTGGATTCACTGCCGTTACATAGATATCTGTTTTCGCTAATTCCATTCGCAGGCTGTTGGTAAACCCTAGCACGGCATGTTTAGAAGCTGAATAGCCACTGGATTTAGGCGTCGCAAGTTTGCCTGCTTGAGAAGCAATGTTAATAATATGTCCTTTGTTTTCTTTTAGCATATAAGCTAAAATTTCTTGTGTACATGCAATTAATCCAATAACATTGACTTGAAACATTGAGGCAATTGTCTTAATCGATGCTTCTTTCACTTCTTCAAATACACCAAAGCCTGCATTATTAATCAGGACATCAACACGCTTAATTTCACTCATCATTTTCTGAACGACTCTTTTGACTTCCTCTACGTTCGCTACGTCAGCTTTGTATATGTAAGAGGTAATCCCATATTTTTGACTAATTTGCTCGGCTACTCGGTGCAGCTTTTCTTCTGTACGTGCAAGTAAAACGGGGACGCCTCCTCTTTTGGCCACTTCATAAGCTAAATGCTCTCCAAGACCTCCCGAAGCGCCTGTAATCACGACATGTTGGTTCTTTAACGAGGATTTCAAATATAACACACCTTTTTTATAAGTTAAGAGCACACAGAATAAATAAGCGTACTTTCTTTTTCATGTGTACTGATTTTATTTGCATCTTCTAAAAAATCGAGCTGACCAATTGTTTCAGAAAGAGTTAGCCCTAGTTCTTTTTCATAAATAGTAGGAAATAGCTGTTTGCAAATATCAAATGCTGTTTGAGGACGTTCTTTTATCATGCTAAGCACTTTATCCGCTCGGTCGCTCTGCTTTTGTAACCGCTCTTGTACAAGTTCGCGAACATGTAACACTTCATCTCCATGACCTGTATAGATACAGTTTATCTCTAAATCAAGCAGACGTCTTAATGAATGATTATATTGAAGAAGCGTTTTAGGTCGCTCGCCGCTTGGTTTCATAGGAGGTTCAATGAGCGGATTAGATGAAATATGCTTTAACAGTAAATCTCCTCCAATCATAACCGCTGTTCTTTCATTGTATAATGCAATATGGCTTTGAGCATGACCTGGTACTTCAAGTACTTTCCAACTCTCTAGGCCCGGAATGTAATCTCCTTCCTGCACAGAAGTTGTAAGAGAACGATGACATGAATACTTCATTGATGCTTTTAAACGTTTTAAATAAGGGCGAAACCTTTCATCTAMGCCGGCTTTCATAAAGTGGTCTTCAAAAAACGCATCGTACCACTCAAAAAAATCTGGATTTTGGGAGATCCAAGGCTGATTTTTCGCATGACCGACTATGGCGATATCTTTATCAAAAAAATCAAGCATTCCTACGTGATCAGGATGGTGATGAGTTAGGACAACTTGCTTAATATCATCTGGTTTTAATCCTATTTCATTAAGCTTTTCTTTAAATACAGACCACGCCGCCTCCGTTTTAATACCAGCATCAATTAGCGTAACGGTCTGACCTTTTATAACAAAAACATTCACATCTCCTACCGCAAAAGGAGTAGGCAGCACAATTTTATATAATTGCTCATTCATCTGTATTTTTGCTCCTTTACCATCGCATTTTCTTTTAAGTTTACACGATTTTTCCTGTTATTTATACAATTGCATTCGTTTTCTGAAAATTACATTGACATCCTTCTCTTTTTCATTGCATAATGACAGAAATATAGTGAAGTTTTATTCATATCTTTAGATAACTATGCATTTTATAAAGAAGAGATACACAAACACAAACCTTTAACAGATACTGAAATCTCAGTATCTGTTTTCATTGGATAGCAAATGACTGGAGGAACTTTTAATGAAAACGGATTTAAACATCGCCTTTATTGGAGCTGGATCAATGGCTGAAGCTATGATCTCAGGGCTGCTGTCAGATAAAAAGCTTCGCCCCAATCAAATCACCGTAACAAATCATAGCAACGATAAAAGACTTCACGAACTTCGAAACGCATATGAAATTAACATTACGCGTAATCATGCCTTGTTAATCGAAAAAAGCGATATCGTCGTGCTTGCTATTAAACCAAAAGACGTAGCGGAAAGCATCGATACGATTAAGTCTTATATTCGTCCGCACCACCTCGTTCTCTCTGTTTTAGCAGGTGTATCGACTGCCACAATTGTAAACTTGTTTGACCAAGAAGTAGCGGTTGTAAGAGCTATGCCAAATACATCGGCCTCTATTGGATTATCGGCTACAGCCATTGCACCCGGCAAGTTTGCTACAGCAGAGCATATGAACGTTACTACTGCTTTATTTGAAACGATTGGTACGGTTACAACTGTAGAGGAAGAGCAGCTTCACGCTGTAACAGGACTATCTGGAAGCGGCCCAGCGTATGTCTACTATCTAGTAGAAGCAATGGAAAAAGCAGCTGAAAAACAAGGCTTGGATACGTCAGTGTCAAATGAACTAATTCTTCAAACTCTTATCGGTGCTGCAGAAATGCTGAAACAGTCACCTAAAACGCCAGCCGTACTTCGAAAAGAAGTGATGAGTCCGGGCGGCACAACGGAAGCAGGAATCGAACAGCTTATTTCTCATAACTTCCAAGAAGCCATGATGCAGTGTATTGAACAAGCTACAATTCGCTCCAAATATTTAGGAGATACGATTGACGAAAAAATCTCGAGTAAACGTTCGTAAAGGTTCACCTCTTTCTAAAAAAAGAAAGAGGTTTTTTTATGATTAAAAATGGATAAGCAGATTATGTGAAAGAAAATTCAATGCGGTGATATAATAACTTTTGTTTAGAGTATCGAAATAATTGGAGGTTAAACCGAATGACAACAAAACTATTTTCACCTTATACAGTGAAAGATGTAACATTAAAAAACCGAATTGTAATGTCACCAATGTGTATGTATTCATGCGAAAAGGAAGACGGCGTAATAACCGACTTTCATATGGTTCACTACACAACTCGTGCGGTTGGACAAGTAGGTCTCATTATGGTTGAAGCCTCAGCTGTCGTGCCACAGGGTCGTATTTCAGCTCAAGACTTGGGAATTTGGAATGATGAACAAAAAGATGGATTAACGAAACTTGTGACACAGCTAAAAGAAAACGGTGCAAAAACAGCTATTCAACTTGCACACGCAGGACGTAAAGCAACTGTTGAAGGCGATATTTATGCTCCTTCCGCTATTGCTTTTGATGATAAAAGTAAAAAACCTGTGGAAATGACCACAGAACAAATTCATGAAACGATTTCTGCCTTTAAAGAAAGCGCTCGACGCTCAAAAGAAGCTGGATTTGATATTATCGAACTTCACGCTGCACACGGTTATTTAGTACATCAATTTCTATCGCCGCTAAGCAATAAACGCAGCGACGAATATGGCGGCAGCGCAGAAAATCGCTATCGTTTCTTAAAGGAAATTATTGAAGCTGTGAAAACAGAGTGGGACGGCCCTTTATTTGTCCGTGTTTCTGCTTCTGACTATACAGAAGGCGGATTAACAGTCGATGATCACGTTGCATTTGCAAAATGGATGAAAGAACAAGGCGTCAACTTAATCGATGTTAGTTCCGGTGCTCTTGTACACGCTCCAATCAACGTATACCCTGGCTATCAAGTGCCGTTTGCAGATAAAATTAAGCAGAAGGCAAATATTGATACAGGCGCAGTTGGATTAATTACAACAGGACGACAAGCAGAAGAGATTCTGCAAAGCGAACGCGCTGATTTAATTTTTGTTGCGCGCGAACTTCTGCGCGATCCGTACTTCCCGCGCACGGCGGCAAAAGAACTAAATGAAACAATTTCAGCACCCGTTCAGTACGAACGCGGATGGTAAAAAAAAGAYGAGGATATCCTCGTCTTTTTTTATGAAATCGTAAACCGTTTCAAATCTTCTGCTATGTCGGTATTTGGAAAAATTTCTTTTGCTCCTTCTGCTAGCCGGCTGACTGCGTCTCCTTGGTAACGCGAACTAATATGAGATAAAATAAGACGCTCGGCCGATGCTGTTTTAGCGATTTCAGCGGCTTCTTTTGCAGTAGAATGAAAATAGTTGTAAGCAAGCTCCTCGTCTCCCGCTGAAAAAGTAGCTTCATGGACTAAAACATTTGCATGCATAGCAAGCTGAACACTTTGCATGCACTTTCTTGTATCTCCTAAAACCGTGATGACCTTCCCTTTTTTAGGCTCTCCTACAAATTCTTGACCATTGATTATACGCCCATCTTTTAATACTACTTCTTTCCCTTCCTTTAACTGCTGATAATGAGGCCCCGGGGGAATATTCATCTCTTTTAAACGCTGAACGTCCAGTGATCCTGGCAAATCTTTTTCGACAACTCGATATCCATAAGATAAAATGCCATGTTCAAGTTTGCCAAACTCCACTGAAAAAGTTTCATCTTCAAAAATCGTTCCACTTTCACTTTCCTCTTCTATTTCAACAATCTCTAGAGGATATTGCAGATGAGTTTGACTTACAGCCAGCGTGACTTCAATAAATTCTTTAATTCCTTTTGGCCCGTATACAGTAAGCAGCGATTCTCCGCCTTGAAACGAACGGCTTCCAAGGAGTCCAGGCAATCCGTAAATATGATCACCGTGAAGGTGCGTAATAAAAATTTTCTCAATTCGCCTCGGTTTAACGGTTGTATGTAAAATTTGATGCTGAGTTGCTTCTCCACAATCAAAAAGCCACACCGCCCCTCTTTCTTGCAAAAGTTCGAGCGCAAGAGATGAAACATTCCGCTGTTTCGCCGGTACTCCTGCACCCGTTCCTAAAAATAACAATTCCATTTTCTACTTCCTCCTTCACACGTACAAAAAGCCTGTAAGTATATTATACAGGCTTTTTGCAAACTTACCTATTTGATGCTGTCAAGCGCATACGTAATAGTAGCTAATAACAGCTCAATATCACTTTCCTCAATGTTGAGAGGCGGCGAGAGGGTGAGAACATTATTATAGCCGGCCACCGTTGCTCCATTTTTTCCAATAATGACTCCTTTGCTTTTGCATTTAGCAATCACTTCATTTACAAGATTAACGTCTAACGGTGCCTTCGTTTGTTTATCAGCTACAAGTTCAATTCCAATTAAAAGCCCTTTACCTCTTACGTCTCCAACGTATGGGTGGCTATCGATAAGCGGCTTTAGCTCACTTAATACGTAAGCTCCAAGCTGTTTAGAACGGTCAAAAAGATTTTCTCTCTCCATAATTTCTAAATTCTTTAATGCCAGTGCACACGCAGCTGGACTTCCTCCAAATGTATTAACATGGCGAAAATACTCGTACTGATCGCTATCTTTGAACGCTTCATAAATTTCTTTTTTAACAGCAGTTGCAGAGAGCGGAAGATATGCGCTTGTAATTCCTTTTGCCATGGTAATGATATCTGGTTTTACATCGTAATTCATAAAACCAAAGGCTTCTCCTGTACGTCCAAAGCCGCAAATAACTTCATCTGCAATTAAAAGTGCACCGTGTTTTTCACACGTTTCTTTTACGCCTTTCATATAATTTTGAGGCGGTAAAAGAATTCCTCCTCCTGTAATAATTGGCTCCATAATAACAGCGGCAATCGTTTCACTTAGCTCCCACGTCATAACATTGTCAATATCTTTTACAGCTTGAAGCTGTTCTTTCGGTGCATCGTAGTCATCTTGCCCTCGGTACGAATCAGGCGGGGCAACGTGAATAAAGCCAGGGGCAAGCGGTTCATATTTATATTTACGCTGAGCTTGGCCCGTTGCTGCTAGTGCGCCCATTGAATTCCCATGATACCCTCGGTAACGCGAAATAAATTTGTAGCGAGAATGCTCTCCTTTTTGCTGATGGTACTGACGCACAATTTTAAAAGCCGTTTCATTTGCTTCAGATCCGCTGTTTGAAAAGAAGATAACATAGTCATCACCTAGCATTTCATTTAGCTTCTCTGCCAGTTTGATAGCAGGTACGTGAGATTGAGTGAGGGGAAAATAAGCCAGTTCTTTTAGCTGCTCATAGGCTGCGAGCGCTAACTCATCCCGTCCATACCCGGTATTTACACACCAAAGCCCTGCCATTGCATCTAAATAGCGATTTCCTTGCTCATCTGTAATCCAAGCACCTTTTGCTTTTGTAGCTACCATCGTTGCATCCGGACTGTATGGTTTCATTCCATGCCATACATAYTGCTCATCTTTTGCACGCAGATCTTTTTCATTTTGACTGACCTGTACCATCTTATCCACTCCCAAAT
>NZ_JBFULJ010000110.1:0-8821 GCF_056400385.1 Priestia sp. P5_B4 | reverse complement strand
CTTCCCTTCTTTCTCTGTAAAGTAGCTGTATATCGTTGCTTTGTCAATTTTACCATTTTTCATTCGCGGAAAGGACGTTAAAACTCTCCAGACGCGCGGGATTTTATAGGCAGATACTCGTTTTGTCAGCGCTTGTCTCACATCAGAAAGAGAAACGTTCTCTAAGACAATTGCTGCACCTACGACTTCTGAACGTTCAGTATCTACCACGCTAAAAACGGCTGCTTCGCTAACGCCCGGTATTTGTAAAAGCAGCTCTTCAATTTCTTCAGCATACACTAGACTTCCGCTGCTTTTGATTACGTTTTTGTCTCTTCCTACGATGGTAATGCTTCCATCTTGAAGCTGAATCGCGATATCGTGCGACGTAACATATCCGTTAAAAAACGAGCGGTTCGTTTCTTCGCTGTCCTTAACAAACCCTTCAAATGCTTGATTTGTTTTTACAAATAGTGTTCCTTTGTCTCCTTTTTTTACTTCTTTTCCACGTTCGTTAAGAATTAAAACGTCTACACTGTCAACGGGATAACCTACCGTATGAGGCATCGTTTCAGCTGTATCTGGTGAAAGCACCGTAACAAATCCCATTTCGGAAGATCCGTAATATTCATGCAGAGAGGAATTAGGAAACGCTTGTGAAAACTTCTTTCGAACGGAAGGAGATAATTTATTGCCTACTGAAATTACGGTTTTTGGCAGAAGTCGTTGTTCTTTTGGTCTGCTTTGTACATAACGAAGCAATGGAGAAATTAATGCAGGTGTAATAGACATACAGCTAGCTTCCTTGTTAAAAACAGCCGAAGGTGTAAACGCTTCTAGCATGATAGCGTGCATACCGCTGCAAAGCGCATGCAAAACTGGGTAAAGCTGGGCAGAATACGAGATATGTAAAGGAACAAGCACCTTGTCGTGTTGCTCTAAAGAAAATATATCCGACCACTCTTGAAATGATGAAGACCAAGAATAATGCGATTTTACAAACCCTTTTGGTCTCCCTGTTGATCCAGAGGTAAATCCAAATAAAAATAGATCGGACAGTGCATTCACTTGCCGTACGGGCAGGATTGGTTTTTCTTTTGTTATGTTAGTTAAAGAAGATGTTTTCCATAGCCAATTTGGGGATTGAATAGAAAAATAGGTATCCACTTCAGCCTCTGTTAGCTCATTATGTAAAAGCATCACAATTCCACCGGCCTTCAAAATCGCTAAAAATGACACAACAGCTTCTGCATTGTTTGGCATACTTAAAGCAACGAGCTCTCCTTTTTCCACCCCTTTTTCTTTCAGCTGTTTTTCGGCTTTGCATACATGATCCCACATTTGACCATAGCTTAGCTTATTAATAGAATCCGATAGTGCCAGTTTGTCAGGCGTCTGTTGACACTGATAAAAAATTAGTTCTTCAATTCGTTTCATTACTGCGTAAGCTCCCTTTTTCTTTTACTTCTAGTGTACCTTAAATGTACGTTTGAGAAAAGAAAAATGTAAACTTACATAAAAATAAAGTTGACTAATTTAAGTTTAATAAGATACGATAGTCATGTTTTATTATACATAGCGGAGGTTTACGATGAAAACAAAAGATATGACGTACGTTGCATTATTCACAGCTATAATGGGAGCTCTAGGACTCGTCCCGCCTATTTTTTTATCCTTTACACCCGTTCCGATTACTCTTCAGCCTATGGGTGTTATGCTATCGGGGGGAATTCTTGGAGCTAGGTTAGGAACTTTAAGTCAATTTCTTTTTTTATGTTTGCTAGCAGCTGGCGTTCCTTTACTTGCTGGAGGACGCGGGGGAATCGGGGTATTTTTGAGTCCGAGTGCTGGGTATATCATTGGCTATGTGTTTGCGGCTTTCTTTATCGGCTGGACGCTGTCACGATTAAAAAATGTAACGGTTGCAAAGGCGTTTACCGTAAATGTGTTATTTGGGATTGGGTTGGTATATGCATGCGGCATTCCTGTACAGGCGATGCAGCTTCACATTCCGTTTCTGAAGTCTCTTCAGCTAAGTTTCGTTTACCTTCCAGGTGACTGTATAAAAGCAGTGGTTGCGGCGTATTTAATTACAAAAGTTCGAAAAGCAGTAGCGGTACCTGGTCGTTCTAAAACGGCTTCTATGTAAGGAAGTGATAATTATGTATCAAGCAGCAATTGTAAAAGCGAAGCGTACGGTCATTGGAAAAGAAAACGGTATACTGAAAGATTTTCATGTTCAAGAGCTAACGGCTCCTTTATTAAAACACCTTAGCGCTGGAATTGAACATGAAATTGATGACATTATTTTAGGGAATGTTGTAGGTCCAGGAGGAAACGTAGCTAGGCTATCCGCTTTAGAAGCAGACCTCCCTTTTTCTGTTCCTGGAATGRCCATTGATCGTCAGTGCGGAGCAGGCTTAGAGGCGATTCGAATGGCCAGCTATTTGATAAAAGCAGGCGCTGGAACATGTTATTTAGCTGKAGGCGTTGAAAGTACAAGTACTTCTCCTTTTGAAAAAAGAGCACGTTTTTCTCCTGATAAAATTGGTGACCCTGACATGGGGATCGCAGCAGAAAACGTAGCTCAGCGATACAATATATCTAAAGATCAGCAGGACAGGTATGCTCTTTTAAGTCATGAAAGAAGCTGGGAGGCTTTTGAAAAGAGATTGTTTGAAGAAGAAACGCTTCCTCTTCCAAACTTGATGCATGATGAAGCATTTATGAAAAAACGAAACCTAACAAAGCTGCTGCAAAAAGCCAGCCCTGTCTTTTTTAAAAAAGAAGGCACCGTCACTGCAGCCAACTGCTGTGGAATTAACGACGGAGCCTGCATTACACTTGTGATGGAAGAGCAAAAAGCACGGGCCTTAGGCTTTCAGCCCGTTTTCCGCTTTATCGACGCTGATATTTCAGGAGTGTCACCTCTTTACCCTGCTATTGCGCCCGTTTCTGCGATTAAAAATATCTTAAAGCGAAATTCTCTTACGGTAGATGATATTGACTTATTTGAAATAAATGAAGCATTTGCCGTTAAAGTTGTCGCTTGTATGCAAGAACTCGGGATATCTGAAGAGAAAGTAAATGTTCGCGGTGGAGCATTGACCCTAGGACACCCGTACGGAGCATCAGGAGCTATTTTAGCTACACGTCTTTTTTATGAAAGCAAGCGCCGTGATGTGCGATATGTCATAGCTGCTTTAGGAAGCGGAGGCGGAATAGGAACAGCGGTATTATTTGAAGTAATCAAATAATACCGCTGTTTTTATCCTTTTCTTATCAAGTTGTGTTGTATTAAATATTGCTCAATATCTTCAAATGTTTCAACCGGAACAAATGAAACGTTTTGTTCGAGCAGTAAATCTTGCAAAGAATCTTTTGCAAATGTGACATCTGCATATTTTGCCGGATGCGAATCCGGCTCGCTGTCTCCAGCAAAATAAATCGTTTCGTATGCTTCCTTTAGTTCTTGAATAACAGCAGATTTATCAATGCCGTAGCGTTCTGAATGCCATCTGTGAGCAGGATCTAGACGCAGATGAACGTTGTTTTGATGGAAATATCCTTCATTTGAATAAACTTCCACTTTTTCAACACCGTATTTATCTAAAATCGGTTTAATATAGTACGTTGTTCCAGCGCTTAAAATATAAAAATCTCCGCCGTTTTCCTGAACAGCTTTAATAAAAGCGGGCACGTATTCATCAATTGGAATATTCGCTACTTCTTCTAAAATTTTCGGTTCTTCTTGATGAATGGATTGAAAAACAGTAGATAAAAAATCAATATCTTTCATTTCTCCTGCTTTCCATCGGCGGAAAAGCTCTTCACCTTCTGGAAAATACTTTTCAATCACAATCCAGTAAAAATCTTTTTTTGAAATTGTTCCATCAAAATCTGATACAAACGCCCATTTTTTCATTCCTTACACGTCCTTTGCTACATACTAAGCAGTTCTCGAAGCTCTTCTTCTGTCAAACTAGAAAGCATTGTTTCTCCCGGCTGAATAACCTGTTCGATGAGTTCTTTTTTCTTTTGCTGCAAGCCGTAAATTTTTTCTTCGATGGTTCCTTGAGAAATAAGCTTGATAACCTGCACAACATTTTTTTGCCCAATGCGGTGTGCACGTCCTGCTGCTTGTTCTTCAATCGCCGGGTTCCACCATAAGTCATATAAAATAACCGTATCGGMTCCCGTTAAATTTAAGCCTGTGCCTCCGGCTTTTAATGAAATTAAGAAAATGTCTTGTTCTCCATTATTAAACCGATCGGCCATTTCCACTCGTTCTTTTGATGGCGTTTGACCGTCTAAATAAAAGTATGAGAGATTTTCTTTTTGGAGCTCTTCTCGAATAATGTGAAGCATGCTTGTAAACTGAGAGAAGATTAACAAACGTTTTCCGTTGGCAACCGCATTTCTTGTAATCTCAAGCAGCTGCTCTAATTTGCTTGAATCCCCTTCATAATTTTCAACGAATAAAGACGGATGACAGCAAATCTGGCGAAGTCTTGTTAATCCTGCCAAGATCTTCATTCGGTTTTTATTAAAATCTTCACCGGCTAAAGATGATTTTAACTGTTCTAAATACCCTACATATAATTCTTTTTGTTCTTTAGTCAGCTCAGATAAATGAGTTGTTTCAATTTTATCAGGCAGTTCTTTTAACACATCCTTTTTTACTCGTCGCAGTAAAAATGGTCTTACAATTCGATTGACCTGCTCCGATGACATGTTTTTAAACTGGCGAAGCCCTGGAAATAAGCCAGGAAGAATGGTCTGAAAAATTGACCAAAGCTCATCAAGTGAGTTTTCAATAGGCGTACCGCTCAGCGCAAAACGTTTTTTAGCTGAAATAGTCCTAACAGCTACTGCTGTTTTCGTTGTATGATTTTTAATACTTTGAGCCTCATCTAGAATTAAAGCATGAAAATGAAGATGCTGATACAAATCGATATCTTGACGCAGCGTTGGGTAAGATGTAATCCATACGTCAGCTGTGCGTTTTAGCTTCTCCTCACGCTCGCTCGGCGTTCCTGTAATGGTTTGAACCGTTAAATTCGGTGCAAATTTCTCCAATTCGTTTCGCCAGTTATAAATCAAGGAAGCCGGCACAACAATTAAAAAAGCACTGCTATCTTCATCAAGCTCTTTTTCAGATAGGATATAGGCAATGCTTTGAAGCGTTTTTCCAAGCCCCATATCATCAGCCAGCACGCCTCCTAAAGAGTAGTGAGCCAGAGATTTAAACCACTTAAACCCATTGTACTGATAATCACGCAGTGATGCCTGCAAGGATTCCGGTACTTCCCAATCCATTTCCTCTGGAGATTTGAGCTGTGTAAGTAATCTTTTAAATGCTGAGCCGAACTTAGCCGCTGATTTATCACCCGCACTCATAATCTCTTCCACTTGCATTCCTCTGTATAAAGGTACTTGCAATGAGTTATCCTTTAAGTCTTTCTCGGTTACGTTCAGCTCACGAAACAGATTTTGAATATGCTCAAATCCTTCGTTTTCAAGAGGAATAAACGCACCGTTATCTAGACGATGATAGCTTTTCTTTTCTAAAACAGATTTTAAAACATCTTGAACGGTCTGATGATTAATGTCTCCTAAATCAAAATTAATTTCTAATAATCCATTGCTGTTTTTGATGTCAACCGTTGTTACTGGCGCAGAAAAATCCGTATAAGCATAATCTTTCATCTCATCCGTAATATACACATCCGCTATTTCATCAAGCTTTGGAACAATATGAAACAAAAATTCATATAAAGATGATTCATCTTGATTTAAATACAGCTGGTTTTTATAAATGTTTAAAGGAGCTGTTTCAATTAAATCCATCACGCGGTCTTCTTTTTCTAAATCTCGTATTAAGATTTTATCGTACTTTTCAGGTTGAGGTGAAAATGGATTAACTGAAATCTCCCCATAATGGTACCGAAGCGTCACAAACAGCTGTTCATCTTCCTGGTCAATAAATACTTTTGCTTTTAGTTCAGGTGCAATAATCTGATGGGATACTTCTTTTGCGATATCCACTTTCCCCACTTTTTTTAGTCCTGGAACGACGTGAGATAAAAAATTGCCCATCTGCTCTTCTGCTATAGGTACGACTGGCTTCAAAGGCGCCGTTTTCCGAAGCCCTTCAAGAAGCATACGCTGATCTTGAGATAGCTCATAAAACGTCCCCTTTAAAAATAGCCACCCGTATCGATCAAAAAACGAAGCTTGATGAAGCTCCGTAAAGTCTAGTTCAAATCCAGCTGCCGGGTGCTTATTTAACTGAAACGAAAAAGGAGCTGAGCTTTCAGCAAAGATAATATTTTCATATGAGTGCCCGTCATGAATAAATGTAAAGTTCCGATCTTTGAGCAATTGAAATAACTCTTTGGCTATGATGGAGGGAATGATTAGTTCTCTGTTATTTGCAGACGAACGATACATAGAATAAGAATTTTTATAAAATGATTCATTTGTCATAATATCCATCAGCAGCTCAATGATTTTCCTATCTTCTTCTATAAAAAAATGTTCCGCCGGGTCATATTCGAAGCGCTTGGTAAATTCGTGAGTTTTGAATTCTTTAGCGTCTGTTAAAAATTCTTGAATGTTTTTTACTACGTACGTCCGATCGACGCCTACTTTCATTTCAAGCGCTACGTACATTCCTTCTGAACGTAAAAATTCTTCTGAGTAAGACTTGCAAATAAATTCCACTTTCAACGGATCTTTATCTGCATACTTTCTGTGGTCGCTTATTGTTTGCTGATAGCTCGAAAATAAGTCGATAAAGTGATTTACATTTTCGTATTCTTTGCTTTGGCGAAAAGGCTTTGTTTTAATTGGCTGCGGCTTTGCTCGCTCATCGCAAATGGTTAATAAAACAGCTACTTCGTGTTTGCATTCTGAAAACTCGTGATAAGCAGGACAATCGCAGAATGAATAAAAAGAATTTCCTTTTTGTTCAACCATTACTGTATACATTTCCGCACCTCGRACGGATGCTGTCCACGTAGTGGTCTGTTCATTGTATTCCAAATCAAGCACACGCCCCTGCTTGTAATACGTGTGCCCTCTATAGTACGTTCTGCTTGAGTACGAATCTTTTAATTGTTCTTTGTTTAATGTTTTATTTATCATCGCTTCACAATCTTCCAATCGCATAACAGTCAATGCTGTTTCTGTTTAATTTCTATTCAGAACAAATAATGTTCAACGTCATAAACGTTGAACATTATTTGTCAATTCCTCTATTATAACATGCAACAGACATTATAAAACACTCTTAAGCAATACGGACTGTTTTCGCTGTTTTCTTTTGTAGAGTATCCAGCCAGCTCCAGCGGATGATAATAAAAGCAGACTAAGTCCTAAAAAAGCCAGTCCTATACGATCGTTAGCCGTAACGTACGTAAAGAAGAAAATCAGTAAAATTCGAATACCTAACGTGATAAAGCGAAAAAAGCTGTCGACTCTTCCCACGATGATATTCGGTATTTTCTGCATCATAAACGTATTTCGAGCTACTCTTGTACCTGCATTTGCAAAAGCAAGAAGAAACACAATAGAAAAATAAACAGGCAAAAGCTTCATAAAGAAGATGATAGATATTCCGAGTGCAAAAAGGCTTATATTCAGCATAATCGCTAGCTCTGTGCCTATTCTTTTCATAATAGATACGATGAATAACCCTGCCGTTAACGCCCCGAAACCATATACAGCACTTTCAATCCCATATGCTGCTGGACTTGCGTTTAATTCTTGAGTCAGATAAATAGGAAATAAATAGTTCGTCATCATCACAGCGATGAAAGGCATAAAAGAAAGCAGTAAAAAAATAGAGACCGAGCGATTTTCTTTTATAAATGTTAACCCTTCTTTCATAGCAGTGTGTTTCTTGTCGTTTCGTTCCCTGTTTTGTTTATATGGAATACTCAATAGACAAAGAAATGCAGCTATATACGTAGCTGCATCGACTGTTAAAATCCATTGAAGCGACCAACGAGTAATGACTAGACTCGCCAAAGCTCCTGCAAGCATACTCGATAGCTGCCCTTGTATTTCCATGATACTGTTTAATGATTGAAACGCATCTTTTGAAAAAACTTCTTGATTTAAAGCGAAAATCGTTGGATAAAAAAACGTGTAGTAAAGGTTTCCGGTTCCGTACAAAATGACGTAGTGAATCGTTGAATAGTCTGCAACAAAACCGACGATTACAAATAACATGACCGTGATAAAACCTGTCAATTCTACGGTTAACAGCAGTTTCTTTCGTGACATTCGATCAATAAGAACGCCGATATACGGAGTAGCCATAAAGCTAATCACCGTCATAATCAGCATAATCGTACCAAATAGTCTATTTCCATGTGGAGATGCAACTAACAGTAAAGGAATGGCAAGCATCGTAATACCGGAGCCGATAGAGGATAAAACATTAGCAGCTACTACGGCCTGAAAGCGCCGGTCTTTATAGAGCGCCTTCATCAAACATTTTGCTTAGCTTCTAAAATTTGCTTAGACACTTGTGTATACAGAATCAGCTCATTAACTAATTCATGAATTCCGTCAGCTGCGTTTTTTCGTAAAGTCCCTTTTTCCACGATGTCTGCAGGGTCTAATACCAACTGCTTAGATAGAACATTCGCATACAAGGCGCGTGTAACGGTTCTAAGGTTATTTAAAGCATTAATGCCTCCTTTTCCTCCTCCTGATACTGCTAAAAGTGCTACGGGCTTATGCGCAAAATACGCACTGTTTAAGAAGTCAAACGCGTTTTTTAACGCTCCGCTCATAGCTCCGTGGTACTCGGGCGTCGCAAGTAAAATAC
>NZ_JBFULJ010000109.1:0-8851 GCF_056400385.1 Priestia sp. P5_B4 | reverse complement strand
GTCAAAGTGAAGATACGGATATTACGACTTCTGAAAAAGGGAAAAACAATGACAAATCAACAAACAAGCAAAAGAAATAAGTAAGTCTCTTCTACGATTTAATAGAGGGAATAGTTGAGGAGGTTTAAGGAAGGGCTGCCTAGCTGTATTGGCAGCTTTTTTTATTTCCCTTTTATATAATCCATCGACTTTCCATGTGTAGAAAAAAGCCACTTGTATAATGATAAGTGGCTTTTTTACTGTGTTTGTTCTAGTTATTGTATTATTAATGCTAGGCTTTTTATACGCTAGTAATTTCTATTTCTTCAATATTTGGCAGTGCTTCGATTGCTCCTATCTTTGTACATACCAGTGCTCCAACCCGGTTTGCAAATGCAATAATGTCGAGTAACTGCTCGAAATCATTTTCAATGGACTTGATATTCCGTGTATTAGCTAATTTGAATAAAGTTGCACCTACAAAAGCATCCCCAGCTCCCGTAGAGTCAATGGACTTGATAGAAATACTTTGTACTAGTTCTTTTTTTCTACTATTAGATATGAATGTTCCCCTTTTTCCAAGCGTAACTGCTACAATTTTGGCACCCATTTTATGGAGGGTATCCACACCTACTTCATGATTCTTAACGCCTGTGATAATCTCTAATTCTTCCTCACTTACTTTCACAAAATCACTTAAAGCAATAGCTTTCTTTGCGATTGAGATGAAGTCAATTAATCTTCCTTTCCATAAATCACTTCGATAGTTAGGATCAAAAGAAATAAATTTTCCGTCCTCTCTAGCACTAGATATAAGGCTTAAATAAGTTTCACGGAATGGAGAAGTTAACATAGCTGTGGCTGAACCAAAATGAAGGATTTTAGCTTTATTTATTTCATTTAGGTCAATGTCATCCATTGTCATTAAAGCGTCAGCTCCCCTATGGAACACAAAGTCTCGCTCGCCATTTTCTTGCAGTGACACAAAGGCTAGAGTAGTTGCCGTTTTCTCATCCCAAGCAAGCATAGAAGTATCTACGTTTAATGAATTTAAGATTTCTTCTAAAAAGTAACCGAATGGGTCCCTGCCTACTTTACCACTAAATGATGCATTCCCCCCGAGTTTGGCTATGGTTGCGCATACATTTGCTGGTGCTCCGCCGGCACTTTTTAAAAATTGGCGTCCTTCTATTAAATTAGAATTAATATTGCTACAAAAGAAATCAATTAATAATTCTCCTACACAAACAATTGGAGCATTTTTGTTTACTTTATTTTGCATCTATATCACACTCATTTACTTAATTTTAAAATTGAATTAACTACTTAGATTTTTTCTCTAAATCCAAAATCATTTTCTTGTATGTTTTTTCAGTTAAGGGATAAAAACATATTATTAATACAGAAAGTAAAATGAAAATTCCTGGTACTAACGCATTCATATTTTTAATAGCATTTAGGGAAGTTACGGTTTGTTCTGCATTAGCTACATAACCTGCTATGCCTAAATAGATAGCTGAAAATGATCCTGCAAGTGCAACTCCTAACTTATTAGTAAAACTCATTAAAGAAATAACAACGCCATCTGCTCGAACTCCAGTTTTCCATTCAGCATAATCTACACAATCGGCAACCATTCCCCAAGCTAGGGTGTTTAATGGGGTTGTAAAAAATCCTGAAGCAAACAACCAAAATAAAATTAAAGTTACTGAATCAAAAGAAGTAAATTGGAGTCCTATATATGAAATAAGAGATACGCTAGCTGATACAATCATTACACTCTTTCTACCCCATTTATCGGAGAATAAAGGAATAAATAAGTTACTGATTAGTGCAGCTCCAAAAAATAAAACAGTGCCCCAAAATACTAATTCTTTTTGGTGAACATTGTAAGTAAAATAGTAAACCATTGTACTAAGTTTGATATTAAAACCGATAGCAAATGCCAAGAAAGACGAAACTAGTACTAGTAGTGGTTTGTTTTTAAACAAAACAGATAAAGTTACTTTAAGTCCATGTTTTTTACTCTTTTTAGGAGCAATGCGCTCGCGTACTGTAAAGAAGCTAAACAGATTTAAAATTATACTTACAACAGCATAGACTAAAGCAGTCATCTGAAATCCAAATTCCTGATTTTTGCCTCCAATAGCTGATACAAGAGGGGTTGCGCATGAAATGGAAAGGAGGATTCCTACATAAACCAATATCATACGAGTAGTTGTTAAAACCGTGCGTTCCTGAACATTATTAGTAATTCGTCCTGTTAAGCTATTAACTGGAATCGTTTGCATACTAAACGTCATCCCCAGTAAAATGTAGGTAATATACATATATATGACATTGCCCGTTGACCCTAAGTGAGGGTTGGTAAAACATAGGATGGTAAATAAAGCAAAAGGAAGTGAAACCCATAATAAGTATGGTCTTGCTTTTCCCCAACGGGTATTAGTTTTATCTAAAATAACTCCCATTATAGGATCGCAAATAGCATCCAAAACTCGTACTACTAAAAACAAGGTCGCAACAGCTGCAGGATGGATACCTCCCACATCAGTATAATAAAAAAGTAGATAGGCATTAACGAATTGAAAAACAATATTATATGCCATGTCTCCCGATCCATATCCAAACCGTTCAAACCAGGATAACTTAGTAATAGAAATAGATTTATCTTTAATTTCAGTCCCTAATATTTGTGATTGTTCTGCGTTTTGCATAAGTCGTAACCCCCAGAATGCGTTTTCAAAAAAATGCTAAGAAAGATAGTAGAAAGTCCATATTATCAACAGCTATCTTAAAGAAAAACAGATGCGGTTTAGTTGCAATTGTTCTATTTCTAAAACCGCATCTGAAAATTAAAAGTTCAAGAATTTTGTTATAAATACCAACTAGAACCTAGCTTTCAAGTCTAATGTTTTTTATTCGTTTGGATACACTATAATTTTTAAACATTCGTTTTTAAAATTTAGTGCTCTCTCCATTGCTTCCCGTGTTTCGGCTAACGGATATCTATCTGTTACAAGATGTTCTGTGTCAATTGCACCAGAAGAAAGAAACTTAATTCCTTTTGGATAAGTGTTGGCATAACGGAAAATACCGTATATATCAATCTCATTATCAGCAATAAATGGTACATCGAGTGGAATATCGCTTTGAGGAGGTAAACCTACGATTGCTAATTTCCCACCACGACGAAGTGAAGCTAATGAAGATTGTAATGCTTTTGGATTCCCTGCTGTCTCCCATGCAACGTCAACACCTATGTTTTCAGTAATATTTTTAATTTCATTAAGAGGATCTTTCTCTCTAATATTAATAACGTGAGTTGCTCCCATTTGCTTAGCTGCCTCAAGACGCAATGGCTCTAAGTCTGTTGCTATTATTGTACTTGCTCCAAATGCTTTTGCTGCTGCTACAGCCATTAACCCTACCGGTCCCATTCCCATAATCGCAATTGTTGACCCAGGCTGAAGTTTTGTTCTCGTCGCTGCATGGATACCAACTGAAAAAGGCTCTATTAAGGCAGCATCTTCATAGGAGAGGGAATCCGGGATCAAAAAGACAAAATCCTGACGCATTTTTATATATTGAACAAAGGCACCATCAACTGGTGGTGTTGCCAAGAATTGAACATCTGGACAAAGATTATATCGTCCCTCTTTGCATGCTTCACAATGTCCGCAGGTTACTCCTGGTTCAACGGCTACGCGGTCCCCTACTTTAAATCTTTCAACAGATGATCCGATAGCTACAACCTCACCTGAGCACTCATGTCCAAGGATAAATGGTTTCTCTACTTTGTATTTACCGATTCTACCATGGGTATAATAATGTAAGTCTGAGCCACAAATTCCTACGGCTATTACTTTAATTAAAACTTCATTATCATCAATTTGAGGTAAAGGCAATGTTTCAATACTGATTTCTCTTGTGCCGTGCATGACAGCTGCTTTCATGGTTTTAGGTAAGTTGTTATTCATCAATAAATTTCCTTTCTTTAATTAAATTTCTATATAAACTCACAAAGTAAAAATTAATATGAATTTATTTTTAACTCATAAATCTCTAATGTGCTTAACTGTAACTTAAACATATTTCTGTTTTCTGTCGTCATGTAAGTGCATACATTTTAGTTTTTTTTATTACATGAGCTAATTTTACCTGTTAACGTTACGTTACCAATAGCTTTTTGTACTGTATAAAAGTACAGTAGCACTGTACTTTTCTTTTTTATATACAATAAAAAAAGATATAGCGTTAAAATAAAACTAATAGGAGGTGTAAAATTCTTATGGCTGAAATTGAAGATCAGAAGAAGTTTGCGGAACTATTATCTTTGGGTGTTAAAGAACTAAAACTTCACCCTGATTATAAGATTAAAAGAAAAAAGGGCGAAGATAGCTCACTAGGACAATCTTATATAGCTAATATCGCAAATGAATTAGGTGTATCTTCTAATACAATTAAAAGTTGGATAGGGCAGATGGGAGTAAAATATATTCCTGGTCGTATTGACGATGGAAAGCTCTTCGGCATCATATGGATAATACTAAAAAAAACGAATTTAGATATTTTAGATATAAGTTGGTTCTCAAAACTGATGGAAACAACTTCTATACCCACTCTTAAACCTGCTTTACCTGCTTGGGTGTCTTCGTGTCTAGAAAAGGCAAAAATATTAGGGAGAGACAACTCATTTGGTACACCTCTTGATAAAGATATTGAGGAAGTAGTTAAAAAAATATTTCATAGTAAACTTCAGACTGAGGATGCTACTCCAAAGGAACATTCTACAATACATAACCTACCAACACGCTGGTCAGGAGTTTTTATTGGAAGACACTTTGACTTAGAGGCAATTCGTCAGTGGGTAATTTCTCCTTCTCCATTATGTTTAATTTCTGGATGGGCTGGTATTGGAAAAACAACTATTGCTCTTGAAGTAGCGTATGCATGTGTTCAGGAGCATCATAAGGAAGCAGAAAGCCTTGAAATAGATTGGCCAAATCTTAACTCTATAATATGGTTTAGTGCTGATTGGAAAGGACTAACTTTTAGTGACTTTTTAAATACAATTGCTTACCAACTTGGCCGAATGGAGCAAATAAACCGATCAATTGATGAGAAACGTTTTGTAGTTCGTAATGCATTGGCTAATTACGCAAAAGAAGAGTCTGTATTACTTGTTATAGATAGCATTGATACAGCTGAAAGTGAGATTTACGAATTTATTACTAACCTTCCACAAGGCGTTAAAGTATTACTCACATCTCGTGAAAATCTACAACAAAAATATAGAAATAAATTCAGGGATATGGTAACCATTCAGCTAAAGGGCCTGGAAAAAGAAGATGCTCTTAACTATCTTTCTTATGAAGTGCAACAACATATGAAAATGTCTAACTCTTCAACTAAACAAGAACAAATGGAACAGTTATTAAATAGCCCTCGTGAAATTCGCGAAGAGCTAATTTCGGCCACTGCTGGAAATCCTAAAGCTATTGCGCTTAGT
Organism: Priestia sp. P5_B4; assembly: GCF_056400385.1. NCBI lineage: Bacteria > Bacillati > Bacillota > Bacilli > Caryophanales > Bacillaceae > Priestia > Priestia sp. P5_B4. The sequence goes on along the minus strand of NZ_JBFULJ010000109.1, from coordinate 3,360 downwards.
ATAGCTTACATTGCAGATGATGAAATTCCTGCTCAGCAACTTATTCAGGAACTAGGAAAAGCCGGTTACTCACTGTTGGAATTATTTGATTTTCTTTTCGGACGCACGTGGGAGAAATGTGATGAAGATACTTTACATCTTTGGAAAGTGTTATGCTTTTTCAGTAAACCTCCTGACGAGAAAAGTTGGGCAACAGTGGCTGGACTAGACGCTCGAAAATTCCATTATGCTGTTGATCAAATGAAACTATTTGCACTTATCCAAGGAGAACGTATAGAAGGGAAAATTCATTATCTAGGACATCAAACCGTAGTAACGTATGGTAAACAACGATTGTTAGAAGATAAACAATTTGAAAATGTAGCACGTAAGCGTTGGAGTCAATACTATATCCATTATTTAGATAACTATTTAAAACGGGATCTTCCAGATTCTATTTATTGGAGTTATTTGCTTGGTCGTGATTTAGAGGAAATTAAGAAAGAATGGCCAAATATACTCAAAGTTATAAAATGGGCAAACGAATCTGATCAAAGAGAGCTTTTAATTGAACTTTTAATTCGTATAAGCCATTTTCTAAGCCGAGTTAATTTACCTTTAAGGATCAAATATGGGAAAATAGCTGCTGATTATGCAAAACAACTCAGAAAACATACCCATGAAGCATTCTTTCGAATCGACACATTGGGGTGGGCGCTGATGGAAGTCAATAACTTAGATGATTCCCTACTACAAATAGATTACGGTCTAAAGACACTAGATCAGTTAAGCTCAGATAGTTCTGATGTTTATGATTTGAAAGCTTGGGGACTTGCCTTAAAAGCAAGGCTCTTGTTGAAGAAAAATAACCCTAACAAAGCAGAATGTATTCTTGAAGAAGTTAGGGAGATCTCCACTACACCAGTTATTCAACATAGAATTTCATTAGTGCGCGGTGATTTATGTATGGTTTATGAAAATTATGAAGCAGCAATCCGATTATATGAAGAAGCTAATGAAATCAGTTTAATATACGGAGGAGAAAAGACCATTGAAGCTTACTTCAATTTAGGGATAGCTTATGTTATTTGTGATAAGCTTGAGGAAGCAGAAAAATGCTTTTATAGTCTTCTTTATCATAAAGATAAAGCTAACCAAATTGAACTAATATACTACCACTATGGGATGGCCCAATTGCTATTACGAAAAGGAGATCGTATAGAGGCTTTACGTTCTAACCAAAAAGCTATCAACCTTATCGATTCTTGGGGACCAACCATTAGTATTCGAAAAGAAGTAGAAGAATTCAATGAAATCATTAAATATAAAATTTGAAAGAATTAAGTAGAAAAAAGCCACTTTTTTTATACAAGTGGCTTCTTAAATTGGCTATGTTTTAAATAACTTTAATCATTTAACCCTTGATTCTCGAGTCTTAGATTGTTTAGCTGTAGAAAATATAAAATGTTGTCTTTTTTACATTCTCTTCTTGCATTGATTAAATTTGACGACTTTCATTTTTATCTTGACTGCTCACACGTATATATCCAAATCTTCTTTTTCTATTTATATCCTTATTTTGTGTTTCTCTTCCTCTTGCTTTACCAAAGAACGTTCGTAAAGATATATAAATTAAAGAAAACGTTCGTAATTAGTTTTTAAACTTAAACGAACGATAAAAATAATAGATTTCTTATGAAAAACAAAAGTCCGTAAACGTATACTTTTACGGACTTTTATCTGATTGGGCCAGTCGTAAATTAGATAGTTTTAAGTTTAAAAGAGCATTTCTCTATAATGAGGAATGCTCTTTTAAAAAATATGAATAAACGATAAAAATATGGATAAAAAGAATAAATATTTATTGTAAAACAATAAATATTATGTTAAATTCAAACAGATAATAAATAGGTGAGGTGCTTTTTATGAAACAAGGAACAACCCTCTTTTTAAAGATAGCTGTTATTCTTATTGGAATTCCAGTTCTTGCTTTGTGTATCTTCTTGGTGCCCAAGATCGGGAATTTTGCTGGAGAATTGTATCCAGATATGAATTATATGAAATCTCTCATTTTTATTGTGATGTATGGAGCAGCTCTGCCTTTTTACTTTGCCCTCTACCAGGCTTTCAATCTTTTACGGTACATTGACGGAAGCAAAGCGTTCTCAGAATTATCTGTAAAGGCGTTAAAGAACATAAAGTACTGTGCGATTACAATTAGTGGCCTGTATGTACTAGCTTCGCCACTATTTCATTTTATAGCGAAAAAAATTGACCCTCCTATTGGATTAGTGGGACTCATCATCATTTTTGCTTCATTGGTTATCGCCGTTTTTGCTGCTGTTCTTCAAAAACTGTTAAAAGAGGCGATTGATATAAAATCAGAAAATGACTTAACGGTCTGAGGTGAGTAATGTGGCGATAATAATTAATATCGATGTGATGTTAGCTAAAAGAAAAATGAGCGTAACAGAACTTTCGGAGAGAGTAGGAATCACAATGGCTAACCTTTCTATATTGAAAAATGGAAAGGCAAAAGCCATTCGGTTCTCGACTTTAGAAGCAATTTGTAAGGCTTTGGAATGTCAGCCTGGAGATATTTTAGAATACAAATGTGATGAAGATAAACAAGAATAACACTAAAGGCTTTCTGCTATTTGTTGAGATAAAAAAAGCTATGTAAATAGCTAAAGATTTAGAAGGAGCAATTAAATGTCGATTATTCTTGTATTCATTATATCTATTGGCTCTTTAGTACTAGGAATTAGATGGTGGAATACAAGACGAGGAATATCACTCATCTTACTAACTCCTGGATTTTTAATGTTACTCTCTATAGGGTATGTAGTTTTTAATTCTTGGTATCACACAGATCCAAATTTATTAAAGTTTTCAGTTCAAAAAGAAAACCAGGTATATACAGTGAAGGGGGTTTGGGAAAAGCCCTTAGATGCCTATAGATTTCCTACTGATTTTATCATCTTCTATGTTCCTAATAATGCAGAAATAACTTATGTTAAACGTAATAGAGTCAAAGACTATAAGAACATGAATCAGGAGTTCCTAGAAGAATCAATTAAGGAATGGATAAAAAAAGAGAAGCCACCTAAATCCTCCGCGCAAATCTTTGATATAGAGACGTCAAAAAAGTTCAGTTTTTCATTTATCCTTCCCGATGACGTGAAGGGAGACGATGTAAGAATTTATTACGCTCATACAAGAGAGGAACCAATGGATGCGTTAGAGTTTTGGTTTAAAAAAATAGAGTTGAAATAAGATTATATTTTGGCAAGATCTTATCTAAAATATAGTATCAGATTATAATCTGTCCAATCAAAAGGTAAGCAAAATAAAAAGCAACCTCATTTTTGTCATAGGAGT
>NZ_JBFULJ010000108.1:0-8857 GCF_056400385.1 Priestia sp. P5_B4 | reverse complement strand
CAATCAACTTGGCACCGTTCAATCTCGGCATTTGATCTTGTAAAAGCGCCTGTAAAAGCGGAGATATGCCCTGCATTTCTCCAATACAATGCTTCCAATATGACTGTACATGCTCTTCCGTACATTGTTTATTAACGGTTTGAATAGAAAAAGAAACACTCGCAATATGAGAAAAAGCTGAAGACATGCGAGCATGGAATAACTCATAAATCTCAAAAGGTAATAACCCTTCTAAAGAAAAATGGAAATGCCATTTTTTTTGTTCTTTCTGAATGACGAGCTTTTCAATCGCTGCGTTTTCAAAGTAAGGAACAATTTGATCACTCGTCAGCTCTAACTGCTGCAGCAGCAACTTAAAACGCTCTTTTTTTCCTAGCGTTTGTGCTTCCAAGTTTTCTGCCTCCTTTTATAAATGAGTGCAATCTATTTTAACATAAATGACTTCTATTCTGTCATATGTTCTGTTTATAAACATAAAAACAGCAGGGATACAAATCCCCGCTGCTTCATTACTTCGCTAGCAGTTCTTTCACTGTTGAAACAAGATTGTCAACTGACACTTCTAATGACTCCCCGGTTTTGCGTACTTTTACTTCTACAATTCCTTCAGATGCACGTTTACCAACTGTTACTCGAACAGGAAGACCAATTAGATCTGAATCTGCAAATTTTACTCCTGCACGCTCTTGGCGGTCGTCTAACAGCACTTCAAAGCGATTATCTAATAACTCATTATATAATTTCTCACCTAGTTCACGCTGTTCATCATTTTTCACGTTAACTGGAATAACGTGCACATGATAAGGCGTAACAGCTTCCGGCCATAGAAGACCGTTTTCATCATTAAATTGTTCTGCAATCGCAGCTACTGTACGAGAAACACCGATACCATAGCAGCCCATAATCATTGGCTGGCTGCGTCCGTTCTCATCTAGATACGTTGCTCCCATCGCTTCACTGTAGCGCGTTCCTAGCTTAAAGACGTGTCCGACTTCAATACCTTTAGCAAACTTAATAACGCCTTGTCCATCCGGTGACTGATCCCCTTCTTGGATGAAGCGGAAATCTTCGTAAGTTGCATTAAAGTTACGTTCATTCACATTTGTGTAGTGATAACCTTCTTCATTTGCTCCGCATACACCGTTAGCAATTGCTTTTACCGCATGATCAGCTACCACTTCTACTGAATCACTTACTCCAATCGGTCCTACTGAACCAACTGCGCATTTTAATACTTCTTTTGTTTCTTCTGGAGTTGCCAGTTCAACAACGGAAGCTTCAAAATAGTTTTTCACTTTAATATCGTTTACTTCGTGGTCCCCGCGAACAAGTACAAGCACAAAACGATCATCTACTTTAAATAAAAGTGACTTGATACAAGAAGTCGCTTCAACATTTAAGAAAGCAGCTACGTCTTCAATGCTATGCTGATTTGGTGTTTCTACCTTTGTTAATTCTTTTTCAGCTTCAGTTGATTTTTCATAGGTATTTACAACCGGTGCCATTTCAACATTTGCTGCATAAGAAGATGTATCTGAATAAGCAATTGTATCTTCCCCGATTTCAGAAAGAACCATAAATTCATGCGTATCTTTTCCGCCCATTGCACCTGAATCAGCGATAACCGCACGGAAATTTAATCCGCAGCGCTCAAAGATGCGGCTGTAGGCAGCAAACATTTTGTCATATACTTCATCTAAACTTTCTTGAGAAGCATGAAACGAATATGCATCTTTCATAATAAATTCACGACCGCGTAATAAGCCAAAGCGTGGACGTTTTTCATCGCGGAACTTCGTTTGAATTTGATATAAATTTAGCGGTAAACGTTTGTATGACTTCACTTCGTCACGAAGCAAGCTTGTGATAACTTCTTCGTGTGTTGCTCCCAAAGCAAATTCACGGCCGTGACGATCTTTCATACGCATTAACTCAGGTCCATATGAATACCAGCGGCCAGACTCTTGCCACAATTCAGCTTGTTGTAAAGCAGGCATCAATAATTCGACAGAACCTGCACGGTCCATCTCTTCACGAACAATTTGTTCAACTTTTTGCAACACGCGCTTACCAAGCGGTAAAAAGCTGTACACGCCGCTTGCATTTTGGCGCATATAACCTGCGCGCAATAGAAGCTGATGGCTTTTTATATCCGCATCAGCTGGCACTTCTCTTAATGTAGGAATCAATGTAGAACTTTGTCTCATAACCTCGCACCTCTTTGCTTACTTCTCTATCTTATTTTTTTAAGGCGGACCATGCCGCAATTTTCATATAATCAGCGAGGGAATATCCCTCGCTGAGCGTATGTCTTATAAAAAGAACTTTTGAATATCGTTCCACGTTACAACGAGCATCAACAGCATTAATAAAGCAAAACCGATAAAATGAACAATCCCTTCTTTTTGACGATCAATTGGCTTACCGCGAATTCCTTCTACAGCGAAGAACAACAGTCGTCCTCCATCTAAAGCAGGAAGTGGAAGCAAATTGACAATCCCTAAGTTAATACTTAAAACGGCTGCCCATTTCATTAGATAATAAATGCCTGACTGTGCTACTTGATCGGTTGCTGCGTAAATACCTACAGGACCAGAAAGCATATCCAGTTTGAACTGTCCTGTCACAAGCTTCCCTAGACCCGTTAAGATTTCTTTCATCCACGTATATGTTTCAGTAGCTCCGTGCGTGATCGAACCAATGAATGACTTTTCAACCGGTGCATATACGCCAATTAGTCCAATTGTCTGTTCCCCAACTTTGCGACTTTCAGGTGTAATCGGAATATCTAGCGTTTTGCTGCCGCGCTGAACCGTGAATGTAATTTGCTGTTCAGGATGTTTTTGAATTACTTTTACGACATCATCCCACGTTGAAACACTTTGTCCATCAATTGCTTGAACTTTATCTCCTTGTTTAAGTCCCGCATCAACGGCTACTCCATCTGATGTTAATTTGCCCATCACAGGTTTGTCAACAACATATCCTTGAGAAATCCCAAGAACGATAAAAATAACAAAGGCTAATATAAAGTTCATTAGCGGACCAGCGAAAATGGCTAGCGCACGCTGACCAAGAGTTTTGGAAGCAAACTGACGGCTGTAAGGTGCAATTTGAATTTCTTCTCCGTCCATAACGAAGTAAGATTCTTCTGCTACCTCAAATTTTTGCAGACGTTCATCTTCACCTTCTTCATAACCTGAAATAAATAGATTATGCTCTAAGTCTGCTTGCTCTACCTCAATAACTTTTGCATTTGGATGCTGTTCCTTGTTGTTAATAATGACTTTATTTACTTTGCCTTCCTTATCAAACATGAGGCCCACCATTTGACCAGGCTTAACTTCGATCATTTCTGGGTCTTCTCCAGCCATTCGAACAAATCCACCTAGAGGCAGCAAACGAATGGTATAAACTGTTTCATCTCGTTTAAATGAAAAGATTTTGGGACCAAACCCAATGGCAAACTCACGGCATAAGATGCCTGCACGCTTTGCAAAAACTAAATGACCAAGCTCATGAAAGAATACAAGAGCTCCAAAAATGACGACAAACGCAATGACTGTGTTCAATGGGTATTACCCCCTTCATGTAATAGAGTCAAACCTCCACCCACCAGAAATAAGTGAGTGGCTTCTCTCGCACGCACATTATCGAGAGATGGCGGATCTAACAAACTCTCTTGCTTCTAAATCTACTTCTTTAATAGTAGATAAACAAGGTTTCTGTATTACAGTATGTTCATTCATTGCTTTTTCAATCACATCTTCAATTTGTAAAAATGTAATGTGACCATCTAAAAAGGCTTGAACAGCTTCTTCATTAGCTGCATTTAAAACAGTCGGAAGTGTTCCACCCGCTTTGCCAGCCTCAAACGCAAAAGCTAAACAGCGAAAACGCTCTTCATCCATTTTAGCAAAGTGAAGCTGACCAATATCCGCCAAACTTAAACGCTTGGTGTTAGGTAAAGACATGCGTTTTGGATACGTTAACGCGTATTGAATTGGCACGCGCATATCAGGCGTTCCAAGCTGAGCAATAACGCTTGTATCAGAATACTCTACCATAGAATGAATGATGCTTTCTTTATGTAACAATACATCAATTTTCTCATAGGGAAGATCAAAAAGCCAATGTGCTTCAATCACTTCTAGTCCCTTATTCATCATCGTTGCCGAATCAATTGTAATTTTAGCTCCCATCGACCAGTTTGGATGATTTAACGCATCTTCAACCGTTACTCCCTGTAGTTCTGCTCTCGTTTTATCTCGAAAGCTCCCTCCAGAAGCCGTTAAAATTAAACGGTCTATTGCTTTTTGATCTTGCCCTTGCAAACTTTGAAAAATAGCTGAGTGCTCACTGTCTACCGGTAAAATATCAGCGCCATATTCCTTGGCTGCTTCCATGACAAGGTGACCAGCGGTAACAAGTGTCTCCTTATTTGCAATAGCAATCGTTTTTCTCATTTTGATTGCTTCTAGCGTAGGAGTCAACCCTACACTTCCAAGCACTGCATTTACTAAAACTTCTGTGGATGGATGAGTTGCCACTTCCACAAGCCCTTCTTCTCCATAAACAAATCGAATAGAAGGGAATTCTGCTTGCAGTGACAGACAATCTTCTTTCTTCATCACAGAAACAAGGGATGGCTTACACTGCTGAATAATCTTTCTTGCTTCATTAATATTTCGACCTACAGAGATTGCTGAGAGCTCAAAATGCTCCGGATGCGCTCTAACAATATCAACGGTTTGAGTACCGATTGAACCTGTAGCTCCTAACAAGGAAATTTTCTTCAAGTATATTCACTCCTATTAAAACAAAGACATCTTTTTTATAGAGATAATAAAAAAGCTAAAATTGGCATGATGAACATTAAACTGTCAAAACGGTCTAAAATCCCACCATGACCCGGTAAAATTTTCCCTGAATCTTTTACGCCATAGTGACGTTTGAACGCTGATTGTACAAGATCACCCATCTGTCCAAATAACGATACGATAATACCAATTACAAGTAATTCAATCATAGTTTGATCAATATTTGCTAACAGCTTAAATACAATGGCTACTACAATAGCGCATACGACGCCACCAACAAAACCTTCAATTGTTTTATTGGGACTGATTTCCGGCCATAGCTTTCGTTTCCCCATTGCTCGTCCAATAAAATAAGCTCCGGAATCCGTCGCCCAAATAATAAGAAAAGCAAAGAACAAATAAGCTAACCCGAACTCTTGACGAACCTCGATAAAATAATGAAAGCCAAAGCCAACATATACTGTCGTTAATAAAATAAACCCAACGTCATCGAAGGTAAATTTATTTTTAACTACAACCGTGTACATTAATAAAAGAAGGACAGCAGCAAGCGCTACTTCTATCTTATGTTCACTTAAGAATTGAAATGCAACATCTCTTCCATTTGGTAGTAAAAACACCCAGGTTAGCAATAAACTAATGATACTTGGAAAAGACATTGCTTTCAAATGTTTCATTTTTAAAAGCTCAATTACACCAACTGTTCCGATTACATACATGATAAGGGTAAAAGGTAACCCTCCAATTAAAACAATCGGCACAAATACCGCAAGTGCTACAATCGCGGTGATAATGCGCTGTTTCATCTTGTTTTCCACACCTTCTTATACACCACCAAAGCGGCGACCGCGCTTTTGAAACGCCTCGACTGCTTCGATTAAATGATTTTCTTTAAAATCTGGCCATAATACTTCTGTAAACCAAAACTCTGTGTAAGCTAGCTGCCAAAGCATAAAATTACTTAAGCGAAGCTCACCGCTTGTACGAATAAGCAAATCCGGATCTGGAAGGCTTTTGCTCATTAAATAGGAAGAAAATAAATTTTCTGAAATAGAAGAGGAAGCTACCTTTCCCTGTTCTACATCTTCTACCAATGACTGAATAGCGCCCATGATTTCGTGACGGCTACCGTAATTGAGCGCAAAGTTTAAAATCAGCCCTGTGTTATGCTTTGTTTTTTCAATTGCGTTATCCACGGCTCGAATCGTATGGGCAGGGAGCTCACTTTTATCCCCCATAATACGAACTTGCACATTTTTTTCAATTAGCTCAGGCAGAAAGGTTGTTAAAAATTCCTCTGGCAGTTTCATTAAAAACTCGACTTCAGTTTTGGGGCGCTTCCAATTTTCAGTGGAAAATGCATATAAAGTTAATACTTTAACACCTAATTCATTGGCCAATCTGGTCACATGACGCACTACCTTCATTCCTTCATGATGGCCCATCATGCGAGGAAGAGCTCGTTTTTGCGCCCAACGACCGTTCCCATCCATAATAATTGCAATATGTTCAGGAACAGGGTGCTGTTTCACTTGATCTTTTCGTTCTGACAAAGACAGTGTATTTAAATTTTGACTTTTCTTCCATGCTTGAAATTTTCTTAACATGCAAAGGTCCCCCGTTGTACGCTCTCACATAAACGTGTGGCTTATGTGAGTTTTTTCTTACTACACATTATTAACAAAAAAACCCCCTGTAAACAATAGAGGGTCTTTTACAATATATTTTACCTTGAAATGACTTAAACTGCCATAATTTCTTCTTCTTTATCTTTCGCCACTTTATCCACTTTTACGATATGATCATCCGTTAGCTTTTGAATGTCATCACTGTAGCCGCGTAAATCGTCTTCAGTAATTTCACCTTTTTTCTCTAACTTTTTAAAATCATCGTTTGCATCACGGCGTACGTTACGAACCGCAACTTTTGCTTCTTCAGCATATTTTTTCACCATTTTCACTAACTCACGACGACGCTCTTCCGTTAAAGCAGGAATCGATAAACGGATAATAGTTCCATCGCTTGTAGGTGTTAACCCTAAGTCAGATTTTAAAATAGCTTTTTCAACTTCACCAATTTGTGATTTGTCATAAGGCTGAATAACAAGCATACGAGCTTCAGGCACGCTTACTTGCGCCAATTGGTTAATTGGTGTTGGTGCACCGTAGTATTCTACCGTTACGCGGTCAAGAAGTGACGCGCTTGCACGTCCAGCACGAATTGATGCTAGTTCGCGGCTAAATGATTGAATTGCTTTTTCCATTCTTTCTTTTGCGTTTTGCAACACTTGTTTTGGCATGTTTATTTCCCCTTTACAATTGTTCCAATGTTTTCGCCTGTAACGGCACGTTTAATATTGCCTTCTTCCGTAATTGAAAAAACAATTAGCGGAATATCATTGTCCATACATAATGAAGAAGCTGTAGAATCCATAACAGCTAGTCCATCTTTTAAAACATCAATATACGTTAATGTTTCGTATTTTACAGCATCAGGTACAAGCTTAGGATCCGCATTATAAACGCCATCTACGTTGTTTTTAGCCATTAAGATCACGTCAGCTTCGATTTCAGCTGCACGCAAAGCTGCTGTTGTATCTGTAGAGAAATAAGGGTTTCCTGTACCCGCGGCGAAAATAACAACGCGTTTTTTCTCAAGATGACGAACAGCTTTTCTTCTAATATAAGGCTCTGCTACTTGTCTCATCTCGATAGAAGTCTGAACTCGTGTTTGCACACCAATATTTTCTAAGCTATCTTGAAGAGCCAAAGAGTTCATTACTGTTGCTAGCATTCCCATATAATCAGCAGCGGCACGATCCATACCCATTTCACTGCCAATTTTACCACGCCAAATGTTTCCACCACCAACGACTACAGCAATTTCCACACCTAATTCATAAACGGCTTTTACTTGTTCAGCAACAGATTTGATGATAGATGGGTTAATACCAAAACCCTCTTCACCAGCTAATGCTTCTCCACTTAACTTTAATACGATACGATTATATTTTGCTTGACTCATGCTTACCTCCATCGTTAACGGTGAGATCTCTTTTGTAAAAAAGGGAACACACAGTGTTCCCTATACGGTCAAACCCTTACTTTTTAACTTGGTTCATTACTTCTTCAGCGAAGTTGTCTTGACGTTTCTCAATACCTTCTCCTACTTCAAAACGAACGAAGCTTTCAACAGTAGCGCCTTTGCTCTCAACGAACTGACGTACTTTTTGATCAGGATTTTTAACAAATGTTTGATCTAGTAAGCAAATATCTTCGAAGAATTTGCCAAGGCGACCTTCAACCATTTTTGCAACGATTTTTTCTGGTTTGCCTTCGTTTAATGCTTGTTGAGTTAATACTTCGCGCTCACGCTCAGTTTCTTCAGCAGAAACTTGGTCACGAGAGATGTATTTAGGGTTGATTGCAGCGATGTGCATAGCAACGTCTTTTGCAACAGCTTCTTCAGTTGTACCAGATAATACTGTTAACACACCGATACGTCCGCCAGCATGTAGGTAAGCACCGAATGCATCAGCATCAGTTTTTGTTGCTACAGCGAAACGACGTAGAGATAATTTTTCTCCGATTGTAGCGATTGCAGAGTTGATGTGTTCTTCAACAGTTGCACCGTTTTCCATTTTTTGAGTAGCAGCTTCAGCAGCGTCAGCTGGTTTGTTAGCTAAGATGTGAGCAGCTAATTCTTTTGTTAATTTTTGGAAACCTTCGTTTTTTGCAACGAAATCAGTTTCAGAGTTAACTTCTAAGATAACAGCTTCGTTACCTTGAGTTTCGATGTAAGTTAGACCTTCAGCAGCAATACGGTCTGATTTTTTAGCAGCTTTTGCAATACCTTTTTCACGTAAGAAATCGATTGCTTGCTCCATATCACCGTTAGTTTCAGTTAACGCTTTTTTACAATCCATCATACCAGCGCCAGTTTTTTCACGTAATTCTTTTACCATTTGAGCAGTAATTGCCATAATGTGTAGCCTCCTTGTTTGGGTATGTAATTAATGTATATAAATGGGTTAAATC
>NZ_JBFULJ010000107.1:0-8895 GCF_056400385.1 Priestia sp. P5_B4 | reverse complement strand
GATAATATCATCTCCTGGACGCGTGCGTTTTTCTTCAATGATTCGATAAAAATAAGTTTCTAGCTCATCATTTGCTTTCATTTTCTCTTGCTGCAATTTTTCGAGCGTTTCACGTTCGTTATTAGAAGGACCGGCTACGATAATATCCGACCAATCTTTAAACTGACGCTGATCTTCTATCGGCACGCCTAAAATATCGGCAATTACCATAACCGGAAGCGGATAGGACAGATGCTCGACTATATCAATATCTTCAAGATGCTCAACTTCTTGTAATAATTCAGCTGTAATACGCGCAATTTTAGGCTCCCATGCTTTCATTGCTTTAGGCGTAAAAGCTTTATTAACAAGCGCTCTCATTTCAGCATGCTTAGGCGGATCAATATTAATTAGACTCGTTCCTAGAGCAGTTTGTCTTTGGTTTTGTGGAGGTCTTCGATCAGAAGAAAAAATATTCTTTTGTTCCAGCACTTCTTTGACCCCGTCATAGTGAAAAACATCCCATACCTGCCTTTCTTCATCCCATTGCACAGGCGCGGTGTTTCTCATCTCTTCATACCATGAAAAAGGATTAAAGCGCTCTTCTTTTGTTTGAATTGTATTCACCTGACGGACAATTCCGTTTTCTCTTTCGGTTTTCATGTTAAAACCTCCCCGTATCGTTCAAATAGAATGACTGTGCAGTCATCTATGACCAAATAGTACCATATATACGAATTTTCTTAAAAATGATAGCTGTATATTTTAGTAAAAATGAATCGATAGAAGGATATTTTTTACAAAAAAGGGTAGGCGCATAGCGCCTACCTTTTTAAGAATAATGTTCTTCTGGTTTGTGTAATCGGTTGTCTAACGCGTACGCGCCGCTTCCTGCTAGAATCATATGAAGCGAAACGACAAAAAGGGCAACCTCAAGCTCATAGCCGCCTGTAAAACCAGCACCGCTTTTCGCTGTAAAAATAGCGCTAATCATCACAATCGCAAACAAGACACCGATTAAACGCGTTTGAAATCCAAGAATCATAGCGGCTCCCCCTACGAATTCAATAACCGCAACCGCATAAGCGAAAAACGCAGGAATGCCCATGCTGTGGAAAAAACCGACCGTATTATCAATACCGCTTTGGAATTTGCCAAGGCCATGAATAAAAAACGTTAGCCCTAACATAAGACGAAGTAAAAACGTTCCAAGCTGATAGCTTTTCATTTCTTTTCCTCCTTTTTTACTTTTGTCTGCACATGTAACAATTTTAGTTACAACTGTGAACAAATTCAAGGGGTTAGAACAGAAAAACAAGATATCAGCAAATTTCTTTCCTTATCTTAAACGTTTCTTTTGTAAATGAGCCCCCACCCACACTCCCTACTCAGTCGCGCTGAAGATACGAGAGAAATGCAAAAATATGATCCTGAATAATAAGTTCTGCCGTAGCAGAATGGCTCTTTAATAATAGGTGTTCAGAATATCGAAATCGGTTAAATTTATTTACATCAACATGGTGAACGGCCTGCACATGACAACCTTCTATGATGGCTTTTATTTGGGCAAAAGGCGGTACAGCAAGAGATTCAGGCCTAATTTTCTCCAGGCACTCTCTACTTATGGCATGAGGAACAGCAGTCATGGAGCTCATTAATAAATCTTTTCTTCCTATTGTCTCGTTCAATACGTACTTCCACCCCTGCACAACATGCGTGAGCTTCGCTTCATCTTCACATACGTTTAAAGCTACATCAACACCGCTCGCTACCGCTGAAGCAAACGGATACAACTCTTGAGCTGAAAGAGCAAAATCCCCGTCTATAAAGAGAAGAATATCTCCCGTTGCTGCAAGTGCCCCCGCAGCTCTTCCGCAGTCATGCCCTAACCGCTCATCGTAGACGATAGTTTTGACGCCCTGTTCTTTGGCGTACTTCTCTGACTGATCCGTAGAGCCGTTAATCACGACAATGATTTCTAACGGCTCAAGTTTTCTTGCTTCTGCAATCACTTGTTTGATTGTTTGTTCTTCGTTGCAAACTGGAATAATAACAGACAGCTGTTTTCCTCCATAAAAAGAAGATAATTTCCCCCAGCCGTGCTCAACAACTGAAATGGGCTGCGTAAGTATATCCACTCGCCTTTTACGATTTGATGCAAGCGTATAGTATGTTTGAAGAAGCTGCTGGTAGGATTGAATTCGCTCTTTGGTGCGCAGCGGGCGATCAAATGGACGAAAGTTTCCTTTCCCCTGTGTTTCAATCGACATAGACATACTTACGCGGTATTGTGTTAAAAATGTCACAAATAACGAAAGAGGCGGCAGCTCCCAGTAGTTCTTCAACACACTTAACTGTACCCCGTAAGGCGCTTTTAAATAAGCGTTGGCGTGGTGAGGCTTCCCAATCGCATGATGCAAAACCCTACTCCACATCAGCTCGCTGCGGTTAAAAGCATTCATTTTCATTTTCCCCCACTTGTTTAGCACAACATCGCTATGTCCAAATAACAAAGGCTGAACAAAACGCTCAAGCTCGGAAGCCGAAAGAATAATGTCTCCGTCTACAAACAAGACGGCATCTCCTTTGGCAGTCTTTGCTCCTTCCATTCTCGCTTCATGTGGAGACATACGCTTTTTTATTACTTTTACCGTGCACCCTTCTTCTTTCGCTATTTTTACTGAAGCATCTGTACAGCCATTTGCGACCACAATAATCTCAAGCACGTTTACTTTTTTAATTTGCTTAAGCACAGTTTTTAGCGTTTCTTCTTCATTGTAAACGGGCAGCACGACAGAAAGAGTTTTCATTGATATCCCCCCTAAAAAAAGAACCACTGAACAATTCAGCGGCTTCATTCATTTAAAATACCTCTTGTATCCACAACTTTTTTTGCGTATTTTACAATCGACCAGTCGATTTGACTGTGATCGGTTAACACAAGTACAACATCGCTTTTTTTAACTTCTTCTTTTGTCAGCGGGACTGAGAAATACGTTTGCTTATTTAATATAGCGGAGTCAATGTAAGGGTCATGATACGTCAGCTCATATCCTTTTGTTAAAAGACCTTCACATACCGTCAGCGCCGGCGATTCACGCATATCATTTACGTCTTTTTTATACGCCATGCCCACAACAAACACGTGTTTCTCATTTGCTGCGAGCTGCTTTTCAACACGTTTAATTACTTTATTTGGCATTTCTTCATTAATATGATGAGCAGCTTCAATAAGTTCGCTTGTTAACCCATTTTGCTTTAGTTTCCATAAAAAATAAAGCGGATCAACGGGTATGCAATGTCCTCCAATTCCGGGACCTGGATAATACGGCGTGAACCCAAACGGCTTAGTAGATGCCGCCTGTAAGACCTCATGAAAATCAATCCCTAATTCCTCACACAGTTCATTTGTTTCATTCACCAACGAAATATTGACAAGACGCTGAATGTTTTCAAACAGCTTGCACATTTCCGCTACTTTTGGAGAAGAAACAGGTACGACTTGCTGAAAAATACTTTTATAAAACGTCTGCACGTGATAAAGGCAGTCTTTGCTGTAGCCGCTAATCACTTTTGGAATATACTCAATGTCGTACGACTTGTTTGCTGGATCGACTCGTTCTGGAGAGTAAGCTAAATAAAAATCAACTCCCGCTTGCAAATCAGACTCCTTTAAAATAGGTAAAACAACTTCTTCAAGCGTGCCTGGATAGGTAGAGCTTTCATAAATAACGGTTTGTCCTTTTACCATATGTTCTTTCAAAAACGTAGATGCGCTAATAACGGGTCCTAAGTCCGGATTATGATTCTCTGTAATAGGAGTTGGCACGGTCACCACTACATAATCGCATGCTTGAAATGCGGAAATACCTTTTTTTAATTCATATGCTTGAAAGTTTTTCTCTCTTTGAATCACATCATTACGTACATCTGGAATATAGCTTTCCCCTTGTTTTAGCGCTTCAATTTTCCGGACGTCAATATCAAGTCCAATCACGGTGTAGTTTTTCTTAGCAAACAAAAGAGCAAGCGGCAGTCCCACGTACCCTAGACCAATAACGGCAACTTTTTTATTCATTCTTCAACACCTCAAACAAAAGATCATGTCTTCGTATGTCGGGAAGAAATTCGCCTCTTTCGCTAGTTTGGCTAATATAGTACGCCATGGCCTCTACATAATCTCCTAAAATTCGCTGAGTTGATGCTGCTAGACCTTTGACTTTCATATGCTCTTTTCGAATCCGATTTGTTCGCGCCACATCCACAAAATGAACAGGCTGGACATTAAAGCCGTACATAATACTTTTTAATTGAAATAAAGGCGGAATAATAAGAGATTCGTAGCCTACTTTCTCCATTACATCTCGTTTAATGGCATGGGGAATAGCCGTTGTTGTATTAATTGTTAAATCAGGACGTTTACAGACAAGGTTCAGAAAATATTTGGCAGTACTTACCGAGTGAATAGGATGCACTTCGTCAAGCAGACACTCTAAATTATTAAGCGCTACATCAATGCCTTGTTCAGCTGCTTCTAAATACCGCCGTAAATCTTCCGCGGAAATCACAATGTCTCCATCTATGAACAAGCAAACTTCACCGCTGCTGTACATCGCACCGATTGCTCGAGGTACATTATGTCCAAGCCGCTGCTTGTAATGAAGAACAGTAGCACCCGCTTCAATTGCTCGCTTAACCGTCACTTCGTCTGCCCCGTTGGCAACCACGATGATTTCTTCCACTCCGGCTTTTTTCACTTCTTGAATCACGCTTGCAATCGTTTCTTTTTCTTCACCTACTGGAATAACAGCACTGTACTTAACGCCTGCTTTCCGCTTCACGCTTGGTGTATAAGCGGAAACAACTTCTCGGTTTCGATCGCCGTCTGTTAGTMCTCCTCTTATGCCTTTTTCTTCGATAAGATGAGCTAACGCTTTAATGTGGTCTCCAATAATATAATTAGTGGAAATAGGAAAAGGTGAATTGGTAGGAATTGTTTTGTGGGTGGTTCTAATCTTATTTGTATAAATAACGTCTGAAGAACACGGTGCAACGATTGACATTCCTTTTAAAAGAGCAATCGTTTGAGCGAGCGGGGGATGAGCTAAATTCTCATATCCAATTTCAGCAGCCGATGTTTTTTTTATGGCATGAGGAATGGCTGTTAATGCTTGAACGGATAAATCTTCGCGCTGTAAGCACAAGTTCAGCATATATTTTGCAACAGAAACAGGATGAGGATGCACCTTTCGTTTCATAATCCACGTAAGGTTATTCAAGGCGATATCATGACCGGTTTCTATAGCTTGCGTATATTTTATCAGCTCTTGATGAGGAACCGCGATATCTCCGTCCAAAAAAAGCAAAATGTCTCCTTTTGCTTTTTTAGCCCCAATGGCTCTTCCGATATTAATGCCAAGAGCTTCCTCATAATAAATGACGCGGCAGCCTGCATCCTTGGCTATTGCCTTAGTTGCGTCACTAGATCCATTTACGACGACAATAATCTCAAACGGCTTCATTTTCTGAACTTCTTTAATAACAGGTAACAAAGAATCGGCTTCGTTACAGGCTGGAATAATCACTGATACTTTCAAACTCACTCAACTCCGCTAAAAATTCGAACATACGTAATGGCTACTAGTGGAATTGTTACGTCCGTTGGCTCACCATATGAGCTTGATGTACGCACAACAGCCGCTGCGTCCGTAACAGCAAGCAGTGTTCCATTAATAACGTCAATAGCTGTGATAATTTGCACAAATGAACCCACATTTTCTCTTAATGCATCTTGAAACATACTTTTCTCTCCTTTCGTTTAAGCACTTTGAATAGTGACAATGCTTGTAAATGGCAGTAATACCGTTGATGTGGAAGACTCTATCAATTCTAAATAGTTATCCCCAACAAACGTCACGACGCCCTCAAGCGGACCAGCCGTTGTTTCAATTACAACTTCTTGTCCGATATACTGCTTAGCAATTTCTTTAAAAGGTGATTCTTGAGCTTCTTTAATAATACTGATCACATATTCTTTAAACGTGTCGGAATAAACAACGTCTTCTACTGCTTTTTTTGTGTTTTCCTGAATAAATTCAGCAAATCGATTGGAAAACAACAGATGTCTTATCCTTTCTACATAGCGACGGTAACAACAAAAAAACATAAAGTTTGTTCCTCCTTTTTATACTGTTATCCCTTCAAATTACCTACAACAATTGACGCAACCTGAGAGATTACTTTATCAATATATACAAGCTGTATCAGAAAGGTGACAGAACTTTTGTCGTATTTCCATACAAATACGCACTTGACTAGCCCATTTTGTATAGGGATAATCCCCTACCTACTGAAACCAATATAAAAAAGACAAAGCCCTCAGGCTTTGCCTTTTTTATTTATTAAATGATAAATCAGTTAGCTGCAATACGCTTTGCTCCTATATAGCGCTCTTTCCAATAGCTTGAATTTTTATCGCTAATTGTCACGCCTTTAGAAGACGATGCGTTAATAAATTTTCCGTCTCCAAGATAAATGCCTGCATGAGAAGGACCTTCTTTGTACGTTTCAAAGAACACAAGATCTCCTACCTGCGGTTCACTTACATTTTCACCTGCTTTATAGATATCTTCAACCGTTCTGGGAATATCAACGCCTACGCTTTCTTTATATACATACTGAAGATATCCGCTGCAGTCAAATCCTGAAGGTGTAGTGCCGCCCCATTTGTACGGCGTGCCCATTAAGGATTTTGCTTTGCTGATTACTTTATCCGTATTCACTTCTGATTCGCCTTCTACAACGCCGCCTTTACCTAATGCATTGTATGTATTCTCTCCAACAACTCCATCTGCTTCTAGGTTATGTTTCTCTTGAAAAGCCATAACCGCTTTTTTTGTTTCATAATTAAAATAACGCGATACTTCGCCTTTTAAAAATCCTTTATCTTTTAACACCGTTTTAACTTGTTCAACATCATCATTTGTCATCCCTTGTTTTAAAACCGTGTCGCCAAACGCAGCGTGTCCCATTGCCGGACTTGCAAATAAAGCTCCTCCTACAAGAAGCGCCGATAGCATTTTTTTCATTTCGTTTCCTCCCCGAATCATGTTTTAAGCACCGTACAACCATACCATCTGCGGATAACAATTCAATTAATAGAAGATAACAATTTGATAACAATCTTCTTAAACAGCCTCAACTCTTGGATGTAAAACGCCGAAATATAAGAAGAAGAGAAAAACAACTATTCTAGCAAATAAAGGTGATAAACATGAATTGGTTTAAACGAAACAAAGCGCACGCCGAAGCAGCCGCTGTCGAATCCATCACTGTAAAGCTTCATGTATCGGACCCGATGATAAAAAAGCAGATTAACATGATTTCCTTAACAGCAGAGGATCTCGAACGGATTGCCAGATTTCAAGTTCACGCGCTGAATGCCATCGAAGAGATCGTGAACGATTTTTACAAAGCTATTGGTGAACAGGCCCATTTGGTTGCGATTATCGAAAAGCACAGCAGCGTCCATGCATTAAAACAAACGTTAAAGCGGCATATTTTAGAAATGTTTGATGGACAAATAGATGATGCTTTTGTGGTAAAACGTCAAAAAATTTCCAAGATGCACGTTAAAATTGGACTTGAGCCAAACTGGTATTTGTGCGCATTTCAAAATTTATTTACGTCGCTTCTTTCAGTATGTGAACGTAGGATGGAATCAAAAGAAGAATGTCTGGCTTTTATTGCAAGTATGACAAAGCTTATTAGTCTAGAACAGCAAATTGTGTTAAAAGCCTATGAGCTTGAATATGACGAGCAGCGCGCTGGACTTCAGACTCAAAAAGAGAAAATTCAGCTAGAAATCTCTCGTACATCATCTATCCTTTCTTCGCTATCTGAAGAAACGAAGACATTTATGAATCAAATGCACAACCAGTCCTCTGACGTCGTTTCTTATGCAAACAAAAGCTCTGAACTAGCAGAAGTCATTGAGAAAGAATCCGTTACGAGTCAAGCAAAATTAAAAGAAGAACAAAACATGCTGGGAAGCATACAAAAAAATACGTCGCTCATTCAAAACAAAATGAAAACGCTCGAACATACATCACAGCAAATTCATCAAATCGTTTCGATTGTTACTTCTATTGCGGAGCAAACGAATTTATTAGCATTAAACGCTTCGATTGAGTCTGCTCGAGCGGGCGAGCATGGAAAAGGATTTGCAGTGGTGGCACAGGAAGTACGGAAGCTTGCAGAAGAAACGAAGAAATCTATTGCTAATATTTCCACTTTTATCGGTGACATTCAAAAACAAATCGAAAGCGTCTCGGCGCTAGGCGGAGAAGTCGCTACATTAACAAAAGATACGGCTGACAATATGAACAACATTACTTCTTTTTTCACGAACGTTCTTAGCATAACAACCGAGAACAAACAGCAAACCGTGCTAACCAAAAAAGAGCTTGAAAAAATAGCGGATGTAATGAAGCAACTGTCTCTGCGAATTGAGAAGATGGCCCATTCCTCAGAAGAACTTGAACGGTTAACTGAAAAAAGTTGATATGCAAAAAAGCCTTCTCAGCTTGCACAAGAAGGCTTTTTTATTTTTTCAAGCTAGCAGCGGGCTCTTGAGAAGAACGTTCGATAAACTGGACAAAATCTTCTCCGTATATGCTTCGAATCAGAGCCGTCAGCTCAACAAAGTCAGGCAGCTCTCCGTAAACATCTCGAAGCGGCATTGCTCCTTGAAACAAAGGATTTTCAAGAGGATTATAATCCTCGAGCGTTTTTAAAAACATCTTTTTTCCTTCTTCTGTGAGCTGTACGTATGTATTCCGCTTATCTTTCTCATTTTTAGAAAGGGTAAGATAGCCCCGCAAGTGCAATTTTTTTGCAAAGTTAAAAGCTGTGGAT